>NZ_CP075338.1:606097-909146 GCF_023278365.1 Epilithonimonas zeae
GGATAAGTTCTTACTTGTCAAATGCATTTTTTCTTTATTCGACGTTCTATAAATAATTATATTTGATTTGAAATATCCAGTAGTATGAAAACAATAATATTATTTTGCTTATTGATCGGGAGTCTTTTTCAAGCTCAAACACACAGGTATATTTATGAATTACAATTAAAAATGGATTCTACTGAAAATGAGCATCAGAAATTTTATATGATACTGGATATCAATAAAAACGAAACCAAATTCTATGGGAGAAATCTTTTAATAGCAGATTCCTTAAATAAAAAATTTGGGAACATGGATAATAAGCATGTTGATATGTCCGGACAGATTCTCAAGAGAAAAAACGATTCTTCTGAAAACGAAAATTTCATTAATATCAAATTTGGTTATTATACTTATAAAACGACTGATGTCATCAATTGGAAAATTGAAAATGAAACCAAAAAATATAATGATTATAATCTTCAGAAGGCGACAGCTGATTTTGGAGGAAGACATTGGATTGCTTGGTTCAATAAGGATATTCCGTTTAATGAAGGTCCTTATAAATTTCGTGGGTTACCGGGTTTAATTTTTGAAATTCAGGATGATAAGAACAATTTTATTTATAAGCTTGTTAAAAATCAGAACTTTCCAGAAAATTTTGCAACAGATGATTTTCTGGAATCGAATTTTGGAAATAAAGCTGTCATTATTAATGAAAAACAAAAGAAAAAATTATTGATGGATTTTTACAACGATCCTTTTTCTTTTGAAAGAACCAATTTGAAAAACAGCTCTAATCTGAATATTAATATCGGAGGTAAGCAGATCAGCAATATCGAAGAACTGAATGCCCAGGTAAAGAACTTACAGGCCATTATAAGAAAATATAATAATCCTGTTGAAGTTGATAAAGCCATAAGATATAAGTAATTGTTTGATAATCAGTTGTTAGAATTTTATTAATGATACTGTAATGCTGATGAAATTCTGATTTTATTAATAAATATATTGATGCATAATTGTTTGAAATGTTTAACTAAATAAACTTTTATTAATGTCCACACCACAAGATATTCAAAAGGTTTTTTCTCCATTCTATAACGCTGAAACTAATATCTGGGAGCGCTTTTCGGAAAAAATAACGGTCAGAGAATTTCAAAAAAATGAGGTCATAAAAGATTATCAGGGTATAGAAAAATATTTGAATATTGTAGCCAAAGGTTCTGTGGGTTTATTCGTTTGGAACGGAAAGAAAGACATTTGTATCAATTTGCTGTATGAAAACAGTTTTATGAGCGATTATTTTTCTTTCCTCAAACAGCAAACTTCAGGTATTAAAACACAGGCATTGGAAGACTGTATATTATGGTCGATCAGCTATCCAGATCTCAATGAACTCTATTCTCGTAATGAAACGGGCTTAAGGATCGGTAAAGCGATCCCGGAAATATTATTCTTACGAAAACAACAGGATCAGATCAATCTTCTGACCCTTAGTCCGGAGGAACGTTATCTCAACCTCATCAGTCAGCGTCCCGAAATTTTCCAGCGTACACCTCTCAAAATAATCGCTTCTTATCTGGGATTAACTGCGGAAAGTCTTAGCCGCCTCAGAAAAAGAGTTACCGGGAAGTAAAACTTACCCATCGTCAAGTGGATTTGGCTTTCTTATAATTAATTTTGGATGATCTAATTCAAAAAACTATGAAAGAAAGAAAATGACTTGGGAGTATTATCATTTTTTATGCTATTGCCATTCTGTTTCGCTTTTTGGCCGTGAAAACCAATCTGTTTGATTTTACCGACAACGAATTTATAAAAATTTTGCTCCGGGGAATTGGCCCCGCTATCGGTGCTTTGGTTTCGGTTAAATTGTTTAATATTCCTTTAAAGCTTTCCCTGAAAGGAAATTATCAAAGCTTATTTTTGCCTTTGCTTGTTTTCTGGATTTTTCCGGTCGTTCTCATTGGAACAGTCAGCTATATTCAACAGGGACAATTTCCTTTTGTGCTTCTTTTCACGGTTTTGATCTATGGTTTATTGGAAGAGATCGGTTGGCGCGGGTTTTTACAGGAACAATTAAAAGATCTGCCGAAACTTCAAAGCATCATCATTATCGCCGTTTTATGGTTTATCTGGCATCTGAATTTTGAATTCACCACTTCGAATATGATTTTTCTTGGTATTTTGTTTTTGGGTACTTGGGGAATTGGCAAAGTCTACAGCAAAACCTATTCATTACTGGCTGTAGCCGGATTTCATTCGCTGAATAATTTTTTCAGAAATGGCCTTCATCAGACAGAATTGATACTAATTGCTGTTTTGCTTATCATCTGGATAGTCTTTATTATTATTTACGGAAGAAAAAGTAAAAAAATAAATCCTAACCAAATAGATTTATGAAAAAATTGTTCATTTTACCACTATTGGTTATTTTCGCCCAAAGCTTCTTCGGACAGGCAAAAGAACTTAAACCTGAGCAAAAATATCCGGCAGATAGCTTACGTCAATGGACATCAGGATTAATGGATGAGATAAGCAAAAAACATCCGGGATTTTACAGATATACGGATAAGGAAAAATTTGGATTTTTGATTGATTCCACTCTACAGAGTATTCAGGATTCTTTAACCCAACTGCAGTATTACAGAAAATTGAAACCTTTGTTTGCTAAGATCGGGTGCCTTCATACCGGAATTGAGCTGCCGGAAGAATCTAAAACTTATCTTAATGTTTCTAATACTTTGTTGCCGTTAGAAGTTTTTGTGGATACCCAAAATCAGAAGGTATTAATCTCAAAGAATTACTCGGAAAATAAAGGTATTAAACAGGGTGCAGAGTTGGTTTCAATTAATGGATCTCCGATTTCAGAAGTATTAAAAAAGTTGCTTGATGCGATTCCATCAGACGGATATAACCAAACGGAAAAAATTCTTTTGTTAAATTACAGATTTCCCTTTTGGTATCAGGAAATAATAGATGCGCCTAAATTTTTTAAAGTGGTTGTGAGATCAGAAGGTATTGATCACACCTTTGAGTTGAACGGTGCTTCCAAAGATGTATTTCCATCTTTGGAACAGCTTGAAAAGAACTATAATTTGCCCCTTGAGTTTGAGGTAAAAAATGGGATTGCTATTTTAAAAATTCATTCCTTTGCCGATACTGCAATAAAACAGGGTGGGCAAAATTTTAAGAAATTTGTCAAAGAAGTATTTCAGACTCTGCAACAACAGAATATTAAGAATCTTATCATTGACGTGCGCAACAATACTGGAGGGACAGATGATAATGCAGCTTTGCTGGCCTCTTTCTTCTTCAACAAGACATTCAGATACTGGGATAAGATCGAAGTTACAGAAGCTGTAGCTAACGAGATCAAGGGCGTCAACAAGATGTTCTACAAAAAACCTGAGGAAAATAACGGATTGTATCTCTGGAAAAAATCCTGGATCACAAAAGAATTCGATTACTACGAACCGCAGGAACCTGCCAAGACGAATTTTAAAGGGAATAGCTACCTGTTGACCAATGGTCTTTGCCTTTCATCCTGTGCTGATTTTACGGCTGTGATGTCATATAACAAAAAAGCGGTAGTGATTGGGCAGGAAACGGGTGGCGGTTATCAGGGCAATACAAGTGGGATGTTGAGCCAGGCTAAAATTCCGACCGGGTTGGTTATTACTATACCTTTACAGAAATACACCAATGCGGTTGATCTGGATAAAAATTTCGGCCGCGGTACAATACCGGATCACGAAACAGTAACTACATTCGAAAATTGGATAGGTAATAAGGACTTGGAACTGGATTATACCATTCAATTGATAAATATAAATAACTGAGTTTGAATTAAGCAAAAAACATAAACGATCAAACCGGGTATGATAGGAATTATGAATGTAATAGTTCTGAAATGATAATTGTCTTAGTTATAGAATTCATTCCATATGTTTATAAAGAACAGTATTAATTATAATTGTTTAAATAGCCTTATGAAAGTATATACAGTTATTCTCATTTTTTTGAATTTTTTACTAATACCATCAGTACAGGCTCAACAAACATTATGGGGCAGCCAACAGGAAAAGGAAAGTATGTACAGCATTCAGGATAGTGTAATGATCCGTACAGGAGATGGCGCGGAGATTTCTGCAATAGTCGTACGCAAAAAGAATGATAATGTTCCCCGACCTGTCGTATTACAGTTCACGATCTATGTGCGGGATCAGGGACGCGATATGCAGTCGCTTAAAGAAGCTACAGATAAGGGATATGTAGGTGTTATGGCTTATACGAGAGGAAAACGCTTTAGCAAATCTGAGATTTATCCTTACGAAACCGATGGAAAAGATGCTTTTGATATCATTGACTGGATCAGCAAACAATCTTGGTGTAATGGCAAAATAGGAATGTACGGAGGAAGCTACAATGGCTTTACGCAATGGGCGGCAGCTAAAAATCTTCATCCTGCACTGAAAACGATTGTCCCTTATGTTGCCAATCGTCCCGGAATGGGACTTCCTATGGAAAATAATATTTTTATCAATCCCAATTACGAATGGTCTTTTTACGTAGGAAACAATAAATATCTGGATAATAAAACGGGCGATGACCGCCAAAGGTTCCGAAATATGATGTTCAAATGGTGGGAAACCGGAGCTGCCTATCAAAAAATGGATAGTATTGATGGAACACCTAACCGCCTTTTTCAGCGTTGGATAAGCCATCCTGCATTTGACACGTATTGGCAAGATATGGCTCCGTATAAGGAAGATTTTACCAAAATTAATATTCCTGTATTGGCATTTGACGGTTATTATAATGATTCACAAAATTCAGGAATTTATTATCTGCGTGAGCTCAATAAATACAGCCCTAAGACGCCAGCTTATCTGGTGATTGGTCCTTATGGTCATTTTGGAACACAGATGGGAGGACAGGAAGTGATCAACGGATATACGATTAGTAAAAATGCTTTGTTTCCGATCAAAGATTACACCTATCAATGGCTGGATTATATTTTAAAAGGTGCTGAAAAACCGGCTTTTCTGAAAGATAAGATCAATTATCAGGTTATGGGGACAGATGAATGGCGAAGCGCAACTTCACTGGAGACTATGCATAATAACTATTTGAAATTTTATTTAAGTTCTGTTAAAGTCAGAGATAACGAATATTTGCTGAGCCAAAATAAGCCTGAATCCAATAAATATTTGGTTCAGAAAATAGATTTTGCAGACCGTACAACCAACAATAATGATTATTATCCCGATCCCATTATTCGGGAAAGTGTAGCCGGTAACGGTTATGTTTTTACAAGTGAACCTTTGGATGCTATGATTGTGAACGGATCATTTCTCGGAAATATAAAACTGAGCATCAACAAAAAAGATGTGGATTTGGGGCTAACTCTTTACGAACTCACGCCCGAAGGAAAATATTTTCATCTTTCCTACTATATCGGTCGTGCAAGCTATGCCAAAGACAATTCTAAAAGACAATTGCTGACCCCGGGTAAAAAAGAAACCGTTACATTTGAAAATACACATCTGATCAGCAAACAGATGCAGAAAGGAAGCCGGCTGGTTATTGTTCTTAACATTAACAAAAACCCTTTCTCAGAACTGAATTACGGAACAGGAAAAACAGTAACCTCCGAAACCATTGCCGATGCAAAAGGGCCTTTGATTATCCATTGGTTTAATGACAGTTTTGTGGAGATTCCTGTTTTGAAATGAAAAACATAGCAACTATAGAAAAATTAATTATTGTGCGTCTACTATTGTACTGTAAGCTTTTAATACAACAACAGCATTCTTATCGTGTGGATGAAGTAAAAAAATGTTGAAAGATCCTTTGTACGCTCATTATTCCATCTTGGGTGTTGCTTATGAAGCGGGATTTAATTCAAAATCAACATTCAACAAGATTTTTAGAGAAGAAACGGGAATGACTCCAAGTGAGTTTCGTAAGTCCTGATCGGCAATCCGGACGTCCGAATTTATAGAAACGGTCGTCTGTACTGATTCTGTTGAGGATTTTTGCAGAAAAAAATGGAATCAGTCTTACATTCTACAAACATTATTACGCACATCGTTGCAGGAACATTTGCATTGATAATCGGATTTATAATCCTGATAAAGAAGAAAGGAACCCTTACTCATAAAAGAATTGGCAGATGGTTTTTGATCTCTATGATTTTGGTTGTTTTAACTGGAGCTGTTGGTGTTATTATTTTTAATAGAAATTTATTTTTATTAGTTCTCACGACTTTAGTAGGATATAATACCTATTCGGGGATCAGAATTATTCGGACTAAAACTAATGAACCCAAGATGGTTGATTTCTCAGCAATGATTTTTGCAGTTGTCACCACTTTATATTTTCTCTATTACCTGAAAACGATTGGCTTTTATTGGAATCCTGTTATCATATATTCTACCGTGGGATATTTATTTATGGTTATTGCTTATGATCTTCTTCGATATTTAATACCGATATCCAATTACGGAAACCTATGGCTTTATGAACATACATGTAAAATGATCAGTGCACTTGGAGGCTTATTGTCTGCATTTGTAGGAACTATTTTACCAGATTATAAACCTTACAGCCAATTTTTGCCGTCGGCAATAATGACAATCGTGATGATCATCTTCGTAATTATGACAAGGCAAAAACTTAAAAAGAATTCCAAGTTTATGGTAAGAGGAGGAAGAAATCAATAAAACAATCAATACGCGAAAATACTTTCCTTTATTTGACGATAAGACATACAGATAAGCTTTTTTCAAATTCCAAATGAAATCAGTTATCAAAAAAATAAAAAAACAACTCAAATAGGAGTTGTTTTTTTATTAATAAGCTTCTATTAAAATTCAAATTCTACATAGATAGTCCTATTGAAAATATGATTTATATTTTTAATATATTTTTACAATTTTACAATCTTCTGAACAGACGTAGTATTATCCGTAAAAATTATTTTAATGAGATAAGTTCCTTTAACATATTTGCTTAGATCGATACTTTTTGAAATTGTCGATTGGATTTTTTTGCCTGTAGAATCATAAATCTCAAAAGCCTGTGTTACTTTGTCTGTTTTTATGTAAACTCTATCAGTTGTAGGATTGGGATAGACTTGTAAAATAGATTTATTACTATCAGAAACAGCCATTGATTGTTTTGCCTGAACTTTGAAATTATCGACGTAAATACGATAGTTCGCATCTGCTACAAACGTAGTACCGTCAGAAGCATAGAAAGCAAACTTTACATTGCTGCTTTTATACGCAGAAACATCAATTGTTATTTTATTCCTTTCATTAGAAATAGTCATATTGGGATTGTCCCAGTTTTTTAGTTCTTGCCAGGTTGTTCCGTTATCAGTAGTTATTAGAACTTTGAATTTGTCTGTTGATACAACCTGTGGAGCAGGTCCGTTTGGATTGGTCATAAATGGACCATTGGTAGTACCATAATCAAAGGATATTTCATACTCGCCACCAGATAAATCAAAAGCATTGCTAATAGCCCAAGCAGAAACATTAGCTGTAAAAAAATTCATACATAATGACTGGTCGTTTGCAGAAGTGTTACCGAGAAAAGGTTTTTGTTGCCAATAATTGGATGATGTACCTGTAGGCCCATTTCCAACATTGGCATTGAAGGCGTAACCGATATACCAATTGGTCAATGGAAAAGTAGTAAATTCCTGAGTGTAAGGCGGAACTGTTGTTTGTGCGAAAAATGATGAAGCAATCATTGCCATTGCCAATAGATAAAATTTTTTCATAGTTGTATAAAATGTTAGTTAAGATAAAGCCCCATCTAGACAGACAGGGCTATCATCATTATAAAATAATTAATTATGAAGACTATTTTTTGATTAATTTCTGAGTATCCTGACTTCCATTATCAAAAGTCATTCTGATGATATATTGACCAGTTGTAAGCTTTGATACATCAATTGTTTTAGCTGCAGATTCCATAATTTTTCTTCCGTTTATATCGAAAATTTCAGCCGTTTTCAGATTTGACTCATTCTTGATATTTACAAAATCTTTTGTAGGATTTGGGAATATAATTGTATTGATTTTTTTATCAGTTTCAGATACTGCAAGACTTTCCTTAAGGACATTTATGGTATAATCCTCTGCCTGTCCCTGGTCATAAACTCCACAAGAATAGGTCGAATAATTAATAGCTTCTGAGATAATCCTCATTCTTGTATTACCTAAGTTAGCAGATAATGGAACAGGAAGCTGGTAAGTAATTGTATTTCCGTTGGACGTTCTTACTCTTCCAAGTTGATAAATCTCTCCGTCGTCACCCAGAAATCCATTTTGATTCCAGTCTATAAATGCTGTAATAGCCTGGTTTGATGAACTGTCATAAGTTTGCGCATTGATTTGGATTGGATAGGTTTTTCCTCTCTCAAGATCTGTTTTGATTCCTGAAAAATCTTCAAAAGGAACATTATCAGTGGATGCATTGTTGATAGTTCCAATTTTCACGTTATCTATTGGCATGAGGAAATTGAATTTTGGAAGGCAATAACTGTCAGTAGGATTGGTTTCAACACAGCTTCCAATCAATGTAAATACGCCGTCTGCACCATTGGTTACTGGTTTCCAGTTGGTTTGTCCGTCTCCGCTGTAATACATTTCCTTTCCACTATTTCTGATAGAGGTTGACTCCCAAAAGGAAGCAGTGGTTTCATCATTGTTAATCACTTTTACAACAATCCAATATCTGGATCCCGTAGCACCACCTGAAAGTACCACAGGCTCGGGAAGATTGAAGGTGTTTTTTCTAAACGTGAATCCATCTCTTACATTCAAATCGGAAACCGAGTTTGGTGTTACTCCTTCATAAGCTTTGATAGTTCCGCTTGGCAAACCATAACCATCTCTAGCCATAATGTAAATAGCAAAAGATTGGATTCCGCCTTTGTCAATAGTATTAAGAATAATATCTGTAATAGTTAGGTTGGTATGTGCTCCAACATTGAAATCATTGGCAAGATAAAGAAGTTTTAAATCACCAGCTCCTGTTTCAAAATTATTACTAGGCGTAGATGGTGCACAAGCAGATGGATAATTTTCAACACTGTCACTATTGCCAACAACAATGTCATCCAGAACGTTGGCTCTTCCAGTCTTCATTACCGCTTCAAAACAAATCTGAAGCTCAGAAGATTTTTCTGGTAGATTCAAAATAGCTTGTTTCCATTCTGGAACATTGAACATAAAATTTTTCAATACTTTCCACTCAGAAGTAGGAGAGACACGGTAATAAACATTTAGGATATTCTGATAGATTCCCCAAGATTCCTGACCCATGAAAAATGAAACTGTCGGCGTTTGTAATCCTGTAATATCCATTATCGGACTTATAAGTCTAACCTTTGCATCGGGGGAATTGGCTGCAATTTGAGAACATGCATTAAGTTGCCCGGAGTGTGCATTTACGATGTTGTAATCCACACCGCCTGCTGATCCTTTTTTATAGATCCAGCCATCATAACTTGGGTAATGCCCACCGATTACCTGTTGTGTCCAACAAGAACGGCTTGGGCTGTCAGCTTCAAAAGTTTCCTTAAAAGGAAAAGAGCTTACAGTATTACAAGTCTGGGCATTTAGATCAGCATTTGCAATAGCAAAAAATGCAATAATCCAATAATAAAGTTTCTTCATTTCTATTCAAATTTTAAACAGGACGAAAATATATCCGATTTTGATAGAAAGCAAAGATTTGAATAGCTTTATTAGAGAAAATTTATGATTTTGATAGTGGTGTTTTGTGTGTAAATATTTGAATATCAATATTATATATTTTTAGCAACCTCTTTTCTTAAAACCCTTCGTATTTGCTCTTTTCTGACTGTTTTAATGAGCATAAGTACGATTATGATTGTAAAAAAAGTTGCAATAAATATAATTAATGATACATAGGTTTTATTAATTGACTGTTTTTCTAAAGCACTGTTTGCTGCCTCCTGAAGAATTAATTGATTAACTAATTTTGCCGAAGCTAGATTGCTTTCTGCAACACGTTTTTTATAAATAGATTCGTAATAGTGATGATTTTTAATGTCCTTTTGCTGTAGAAAATTTTTGGACAGTAGTGCATAAATGTCATTTTCTATATCGTCTCTGGCTGCCTGATTTTTTCTTTGCTTCAGAATTTCAAAAAGAATCACGTTTGATAAATCAGGTTTATTTTCCAAAGCCAGAATTTTGGCCTTTCCAAGTTCGATAAATGACTGTTGTAACTCTACAAATTGTGGAGGATAACGGCTAGAAGACTCCATCATATTGATACTCGCCAGATTGAGATTTTCCAGTGCCAACTTGGTCTGCTTTTGTTGAATCAAGGAAAATCCTTTGTTCAGATAAGCCATTTTGATGTTGATCTCTGCTAAAGGATTTTTGGATTGGAGATACTGATTGATTGCTTTGTTGAAATAAGATATAGCGATTCCACTGTCAAGACTATAGAAATAGTTCATTGCCTTGAGATAGAAAATATTTCCTTTCACCATACTAAGCGTATCCGAAATTGTGGGTGAAGATAGTAGAGCCTCAGCCTGATCCAGGTAAACTCGGGTTTTTTCATTAAGTTGCAAAGACTGATATGTATTTCCAAGGATACCTAATATTTTGACTTTGGTAATCGCGTCACCGTTGTTATCAGCAATATCCAAAGCTTTATTGCCATATTTTATGACATCTAGCGGCTTTTGCAACATATTGGACGTGTTTGTCAATATAAATAATGACTGGAGTTTTTGCTCGTGACTTAGATTTTTTTTATCAAACGCTGTTTTTGCAAGACGAAAAGCTTCCATAGGGTTTTGCAGCATCAGCTTTTGTGCTTTAGTCAGAATTACATCCACAGCTGGCTCATTGGCAATTCCGAAGAATCCAAAAAACAACATCGTAATTAGAATAAATTTTTTCATTCTTCTTTCTCTTTTAACAATTGGATGTAGCTCGCTGGTGACATTCCTGTAACCGATTTGAAAACTGCAGCAAACGCACTGTGCGTGGAAAAACCACTTTCCTCTGCCAGATATTTGATTTTATAGCTTCTATAGATTGGTTTTTCTTTTAGTTTATTGATGATGTAATTGATTCTCAATTCATTAATATAAGCATTGAAATTTTTTTGCTTGTGTGTATTAATTGTTTCTGACAGGTATTTAGTATTGGTTTCCAGTTTTTTAGCAAGATTTTGCAATGACATGTTGGGATCGATACAATCCTCAGATTTTTCAAAATTTTGAAGTTTTTCCAATAAAATGTTTTCCGTTTTTTCCGGGATCGATTGTGGTTGTGGTACCTTTCTTTCCTTTAAAGCATTGATTTTGTTTATGAAGCTTCGATACTCTTTTATCTGAGTCGATACTTGAAAAAATCTTATTAATAATAGTGTAATGATAATTAATCCAGCAACAGTAATATAAATCAATATTCTTTTTCTGCTCTCCAACAAAGATTTTTCTTCATCCTTATAATTGTTCTCAATAATATTGAACCACTTGTTCTTTGCAGAAAATTTTGCCTGATCTATAAGTTTTAAAATGGATTCGCTTTTATCGCTGTTCTCTTTGTAACCAATATTGGAAGGTGTTTTGGAGTAATAGGAGGCTAACAGATCGTAATATTCATATTTAAGATTGATATTGGTAGATTGTTCCAACGAATCTTCTGGTAGCGAATCTATAAGAATCTTTGCTTCTTCCTGACGGTTATTATCAATGAGAAATTTACCATAGATAATCTGAAATTCTATATCGTAATTGTAGAGTTTTTGAATTTCCTTTAAAAAATTTTCCGATGACTTGAAATCTTTTGAGCCTGCTATTGTAAATAAGCTGAGAAGATTTTCTCTTGCAATAAGCAAATTACAAGTTGTCGCTTTTTTTAATATATCAGAGAGTGAGACCGATAGATTTCTAATTTTATTTTGCTCGATTTTGTCAATTAGCTCATTTGTTTGCTGTGAAGAATTAATATCACTGTTGTTTTCATTTTTTTTAGCAAAAGGAGTTTTTATACTCAGATAGTTTAAAATATTTCTTTTGAGAATGAGAATGCCAGGCGAAAGATTTTCATCATCACTCGCGATTTTTTTCAAAGCTTCATTCAGATTATTTTGAAAAAAAAGTGATTTGATTCTGAGATAATCAGTTTTTTCTTTCTCGTCCGTATCCAGAGCGAAGTTTTTTTCCAGATAATCTAGTGTTTCCAAAGTCTTATCCGGTTTTAGTGTCAAATCATAAGTTGCCTTTTGAAACAGTTGTTTTTTTTCAGGATCAATGGGCTTACCAAAGATAAAAATGAAAAAAAACATACAAAGAAGGAAAACGGACTTTGACACCAAAATATAAATTAGTGGTTAAAATTATGCTTTTATTTTCATTTTCGGTAGTTTTTTTAAGTATGGATATTGTAAAATCAAAGAACGGTAATTATTTTATGATAAACGAAGATCTATTATTCAACTCATAAGAAAATAGATCAATTTGTAATATAAACATATAAAAACTGGAATATTAATATGAAATTGAACTTAAAGTTTATAAGAATAATCAAGAAGTGAATGTTTTTTTTAAATGATTGATTATTAATGTTTTGTTTTGATTTTTTTTTGTATCGAAATTGAGGAAGTTTTTATAATTACGACAGTGTAATATTTCTGTTTTAGTGCTGCTCTTTATACTTTAGTTGGACAAAATAAGGTTCGAATTTTTGAATAAGTGACAGCTTTATAACTGAGAATAATTATAAAATTTAACTAACAATTTCTAATATGAGAAAAATTAACTTTTTTGCTTTTTTATTATGCGGATTGATGTCTGCGCAAACCACATTTACTTTGGTAAAGGACATTCTTCCTGGTGTACAGAATTCAACACCTTCCAACTTTGCTATTTATAATGGCAAACTTTATTTTTCTGCGAGTTCTACTGTAGATGGCGCGTCCATCGGTGCTGAACTATGGGAAAGTGATGGAACCGAAGCGGGCACAAAATTGGTTTCGGATATCGTTCCTGGCAGTTCTTCTTCTTCACCAAATGCATTGTATTCATTTAATAATAAATTATATTTCAGCGGAAGTATGGTTATCAATGGAACCACTGCTTCCGGAGTATTGATGTCGTATGATGAGACCAATGGTGTGCAGCTCGTTTCCTCTACAGCAAAATTTAGTTCAAATCTTACAAATTTAGGTAATACATTATATTTCAAAGCTACCAATGCAAGCGTAACGCCCACCACACAAAGACTTTTTTATCTGAACAATTCAGGTCAGGCAGTGATTGCGGATGATAACCTTAATGTTCTTAATATTGGTCTTGGTCCTAACAAAATTTTGGCTAATGCCCAAGTGACAAGTGCAGCAAATCCTCTTTTGACTCAACTTTATGGATTTGACGGTACATCAACAGCTCTAGTTAAAAATGTAAACCCCAATACATCTTCTTACCCACAGTATCTGATGTATAGTCCAGCTTTGGGTAAAACCCTCTTTAATGCCAACGGAGGAAATGGAGGAGAGCCTTGGATTACAGATGGAACAGAGGCAGGAACAGTCATTTTGAAGGATATCAATATTTCTAATGGCACAGCAGGATCTAACCCCAACAACTTTACAGAGTACAAGGGTAAAGTTTATTTTTCTGCTTCTGATGGTTTAACAAGTGGAATAGAACCTTGGGTTACAGATGGAACAGAGCAAGGTACCATAATGCTAAAGGATATCATTCCTGGAACATCAGGTTCTTTTCCTGAAAAATTTGTGGTAGTTAAAGACAAGCTTTACTTTTTTGCCACAAGTGCAAGTAATGTAAAACAGATTTGGGAAACAGATGGAACAGATAGCGGAACTAAAATGTTGGCGTCCATAGCATTGGGTTCCAGCTTAGTTGCATATAATGACAAACTTTATGTTGTTGTTAGAATCTCAAGTACAGATACTATTGGCACAGAACTTTATAAAGTAAATCTTCCAGAGGAAACCCTTTCTGTATCTGAAAAAAATGAAATCGCAAAAATATATCCAAATCCATCTAAAGGAGAAATATTTGTAACAAAAATAAAGTTCGGCTCTTTTGAAGTATCCGATATGACTGGTAGAATTGTTAAAAAGGATAAATTTTCAAATAATAAAATTGTAACCAATGTTACAGCTGGAACTTATTTCTTAAAAGTTTTATCCGATGATTCTAAATCCGAATTCGTAACAAAGATTGTTATTAAGTAACAAGTAAGTATATTATTTCACTATCATAATCTAAATTTTATTGAATTTTTTAAGAAGAAAACACCTTATAATCAAGGTGTTTCTTTTTGTAATTCTATAAGATTTTGGTATTAACTATATTTGACCCTTATATCTGCTGGGTTTCTCATTATTATTGTGATTTTGTCCAAATCGTCTATTACTTCGTAATCTGCTTCTTCATAGCTGTCATTGTCTGTCTTTTTGTGAATGTCAATTTCAGCAAATCCAACTTCATCCCTTGGAATATCCAGCAAAAACTTATTGGTATTATCAGGTCTTCTGAAGGCGTCTTTTGTAAAATCTATAAATTGCATAATATTTTATTTTTGGTATAAATTCCTTTTTATCAAATTGTGTGCAAATCTATTTTAGGAAGGCTTTTAAATGTGTTTATACAAAAATAAAATTGGCATTGGTGATGTTTTAAAAAACATAATAATAGTCGTATTAAGGAAGTTTATTCTGGCTGAATAATCACAAAGCGTACTAATCGAAATTCCTTTTTTATAGTTGAACGGATGCGCTGTATGGCATCTGTAATTTCTTCTGTGTCAAGATGATCTTCAAAGTCTACAATCAGCATTAAAATTACTTCTTCAGGAGATTGATAGGTTGACAAGATTGTTTTTGTTCTAACTACAGCAGGATCACTTTCCGCCAATTTAGCAATTCTATCTTTCGTTTCAGGTGCAATGCCTTCTCCCATTAGTAAGCTTCTGCTTTCCCGTGCCAAGATAAGAGAGACAAAAACCAATATCAGTCCTACAATGACCGAGGCTAATCCATCCAATTCGGGAACCTGAAGGCAATGGCTCATTCCCATAAGCAACATCACCACCAGCAAGCCTGCCACAGCCGCACCATCTTCAAAAACAACAAGGAAACTGCTAGGATCTTTGCTTTTAATAATGGCATCCCACCATCTCAGACCTTGGCGTGTCTTGTTAAATTCTCGCACAGCTATAAACAAAGAAGAACCTTCGAAGATCAATGAAAGTATTAAAACAATGTAATTCCAGAAAGGATTCTTCACTATTTCAGGTTCTATAATATGTTTAATTCCCTGATATATAGATAAGGCGCCGCCCAACGCAAAAATCAGAATTGAAACAACAAAAGACCAAAAGTAAAGCTCTTTCCCATAGCCAAAAGGATGAGCTTCATCTGGAGCTTTGTTGCTCCTCTTTAAACCGTACAAAAGCAGCAACTGGTTAGTGGTATCTACTGTTGAATGGATCCCCTCAGATATCATCGAAGCACTGTTGGTGAATCCTCCTGCAATAAATTTGGTTAATGCAATTAAAAGATTGGCAGCCAGTGCACTGTAAATTGATTTGCGGTTGTTGGCCATTGATTATTATGATTATTGTAGTGTAAAATTGAAAAGTCTCGAGACCTTCCCAGAAACCAATTACCAAATACTTTGCCTTTCAGAAATAGTTTAATCAAATTTTTTTCCAAGAGGTAAATAGAAGCTAAACATAGTGCCACTTCCTGGTTTACTTTGGACTTCTATACTGCCATTGTGAAGTTCAACAATTTCTTTACAAAGATAAAGTCCAATACCAAAACCTGCTATTGAACCACTGTTGCTGTCCTTGACTCTGTAATATCGCTCAAAGATCCGTTGTTGATCATCTGCAGAGATACCTTTGCCGCAATCCTCAACAAGGACCTTTAAACTGTTATTCCCAGCAGGCTCATAGGCTATGGTGATGACACTGTCGTTAGGAGAATATTTAATTGCATTGCCAATCAGGTTATGAAGAACCTGCGATATCTTTTCTCGGTCTGCACATAACAAAATAGATTCCGATGGCTTAAAATCGAAATGATGTGTTGTTATGGTTGACTGTAACTCGTCCTCAATTTCAGAGAACAAATACTGAAAATCAAAGAATTTTTTTTCCAGATGTAACTGCCCGGAGTCTAGTCTTGAAACATTAAGGAAACCGTTAATCATACCGGTCATATTATCCACCTGCTTCAGAGATTTCTCAAGCATATTTTGTTGAAAAATGTTTTCTGTTTTTGCCGCTTCCCGTTGTAAAACCTGAAGATAAATCTTAAGTGACGTGATAGGTGTCTTAAGTTCATGACTTACCATTCCCATAAAATCGTCTTTTCTTTGTTCCTCTTTTTTCTGTTCTGTAATATCCCTCAGTGTACCATTCAGGCTCAAAGGATTGCCTTGCTGATCATAAAAAACCCTGCCATTGGCCTGAAGCAGCCTTGGCTTTTTATCTGTATTGTTTTGGATCCGATATTCAATATAATAATGACCGTCAGATTCTTTACTAAGTGCAGACGAAATCGCTTCAACCACGCGCTCACGGTCTTCCGGTACAATCACTGACAATGCGAGAGACAAATCCAGTTTTTCATCTAAAGATAAACCAAACCATTTTTTCAGAAGCGGATTCCCTGAAAATAAGTTGGTGGCAGGTTGGTAATAAAAAGTAGCCAGTTCACCAGCATCAATAGCCAAAGCCAACATCTGCTGGTCATTCTCATTTTTTCTCCGCGCCAAAACCTGTTCTGTGATTTCTTCAAGTATCACCAAAACCCCGGAAATACTGCCATCACCAGAAAAAATAGGCTGATAGATAGAATTAACAATGGCCTCCCTGAGACCTTCCTGATGACGAAGTTTAACCAAAAATTCTTTATTGACCTGAGGTTTTCCACTTTTGTAGACTTTTTTAAGCCATTGGTTTACAGGTTGTCCAATCAATTCAGGACGTGCCAGTTCGTGTGGAAGACCTATAACTTCTGATTCTTCACGCCCCCATATGTTCAGAATCCTAGGATTAGCGATTTCTATGATATGGTCAGGTCCTTTCAACATAGCGATGCCAACAGGAGCCTGTTCAATAATAGTACGGATATATTCTCTGCTTTGCGCCAGCTGGCTCAGAGAACTGCCGAGTTCTTCATTGGTAGAAGTCAATTCCTCCAATGTAGCAGCCAGTTCTTCATTAAAAACTTTTTCCCGTTCCTCTTTCTCTTTGATCTGCTGCAGGAAGTCACGGCGAGCCGTTACATTCAATGCAGTATTCAAGATACACCAGGTTTTATTATCAGCATCCAACAGGGCTTTATACTCATAATCAAAATAATCCAGCGTTTCCTTACCATTCTTAATTAATCTAGCAGGCGCATCTGAAATTGAAAAACTTTTGCCAGTACGCCAGACTTGCTGTAATAAACCAAAAAAAGGCTGACCTTCCAATTCTGGAATGGCATCCATCAAGGGCTTGCCTATAACGGAGGCATCTTTGCCCCAAAGCGCAAGCATCCCCTCATTAGCAAACCGTATCACAATATCTTCACCGGAATAAATGGCCGTGGGAGCAGGAGAGGCACCTAAAGCCCCAATAATAAGTTCAGCGCTAAAGCTGTGGTTTAATGGATTTTCTGAGCTGTTCATAATGAAAGCAAAGATATGTATTAGCCTTTAATTCATTTATGATTCAGCAACATTCTTAAAAATAATTAAATTAATGTCAATGATTGAAAAAGTTTATCTAGCATCATCAATCTCAGCCTTGAGACGGTCTCTGATATCTATTTTTGCCCCCATAAAACTAAATATCATTGTTCCTCTTTCTCTTGCGTACGGATTTACAATAGAATCCACTAATTCAGCTTTTTTAAAATATGGACCTGTTTCAATCAGTTCATCAGGCTCAGAATATTCCTTGATACGGATCAGATTGGTATATTTTTCAATCAGATCAAACCAGTAAAGGTAGTCGGCATTAAACGAAACGGCCTTTATGCCCTGCTTTGAATAATAATTGATGGCACCTGCCTGACCATAATTATCGCAAAGCACCAACGTCTTCCCATATCTTGAAGCTTTAAGATATTCCAGATCAGTTTTCTGAGCCAATTCCTTCCAGCCCTGCATATCAGCGAAGTCCTGTGGTAGCGAATGATCCTTCCCATCCTCCCAACGCAATAATCCCCAACGCTTGTAATTGTCAGGATGCTCTACTATATATTTTGGGGTTTTGTTTGGAAAAGCAAGATTGTACAATGGTAAAAACAGCAGTACAGGAATACCCAAGCTTGTAACCTTCAGAATCCACTTTATACGGCTCTTCTCAAACAAAATACCAAGATATGTTGCACCAATAGCAATAAAAGTGGGATAAAGACCGATCGCATAATAATCCTTCGCCTTAAAAATTACAAACAGAACTATCGTAAAAACATAAGCCCAGAACAAAAATCTAATTTCCTCGAAAGGTTTATAAAATAACAGGGCATAGCAACCGATCAGCCACACAAACAGTACTCCAATAAAGAAAAGAAGCTGCGACTTAAGGAAGTTAAGGCGGCTTACATGAACCAATTGCCTTTCTGCTAATTCACCCATATGATCAACTACAGGAAAATTATGATTAAACTGCCAAATCAGATTAGGTAACATTATCATCAAAGCTAATAATGCAGAAAAATACAGATGCTTATTAAGGAAAATTTTCCAATGTTGGGTTATTAAAAGAGCAGGTATCAGACCCAGAACGGAAAATACAATATTATACTTATTCAAAAAGCCTATTCCAAAAATAACTGCTGCCACATAAAGCCATTTAACCTGTTCAGATCTAAAATATCGAATCAAAACATAGTATAGCAATGTCCACAGCAATACTTCCAGAGAAGTTGGCTGGAATAGCATATTCAAACGCAGCAGAACGGAAAGCAATACGCCTGTTGCTGCCAATATTTTGGCGAATAGATTCCCATTCAAGGTTTCCACTATCTTCCATACAACCACTATTGTAAGTGCGCCGAATAGTGCCGGAAAGAATTTTACCCAGAATAAAGAAGCACCAAGCATTTGAATTACCCAGGAAAGCCAGGAATTGACCGGCGGTACAGATAAAAAGCCCCAGGCCAAATGATTGCCTTGATTAAGATGCAGATATTCGTCCCTATGCAATTCGTATTCAGTGTTTATTAATGAATACTGAAGAAAAAATTTAATCAGTACCAACAATAATAGGATTAAGTAGTCTTTTTTCATAGGGTTTGGCATATTTCAAAAGTAAGACATTTAAAAGACCGTTTTTGTTACCTCCGCAACGAATTTATTTTGTTTCGTCAATATCTGCGGTGAATATTGAAAATAACATGTAGTATTGACTTGGTTGGCATCTTGTTAAAAAAAGACCACATCAATAATGTGGCCTCAATATATCTTAACGACAAATTACGGCTGTCCACTGCCACCTGCAGAACCATAAATCTGCCCGGTTGCAAAGCTTCCGTTATTATCTGCCAGCTGAACAAAAATAGATGCCAATTCAGCAGGCTGTCCTGGTCTTCCCAAAGGCGTGTCTTCTCCAAACTTGACCAGATTTTCCTGCGTTTGTCCTCCGCTGACTTCCAAAGCAGTCCAAACAGGTCCTGGAGCCACACCATTCACCCTGATGCCTTTCGGTCCCAATTGTTTAGCTAATGACTTTACATAACTGGTTGTAGCTGCTTTTGTCTGTGCATAATCATATAAATCCGCCGAAGGATCATAAGCCTGTACAGAAGATAAACCAATGATGCTGGAGCCCGGTTTTAAATGGGGTAGAGCTGCTTTTGTAATCCAGAAGGGCGCATAAATATTAGTTTTCATTGTTCTGTCAAATGCCTCGGTCGATATATCAAGGATGGATTCATTACTTTTTTGATGTCCTGCATTATTAACCAGAATGTCTATACCTCCCAATCTTGAAACCGCTTCAGAAACCAACTTCTGACAAAACGTTTCATCTCTGATATCCCCAGGAATAGCAGCGGCAGTGCGGCCTTCTTTTTCAATCAGTTCAATCACTTCTTTGGCATCCTCTTCCTCTTCTGGAAGATAATTTATAGCTACATCAGCGCCTTCTCTTGCAAAAGCAATAGCAGCGGCTCTGCCTATTCCCGAATCCCCTCCGGTAACTAATGCTTTCCTTCCTTTCAATCTGCCAGAGCCAATATAGCTTGTTTCCCCATGATCCGGTACAGGTTCCATCTTGCCTGCCAGACCCGGAAAAGGCTGGAACTGTTTACTGAATGGCGGTTTTGGATGTTTTGTTGTAGGATCTTCCAGATGATTATGATCTTCTGCTGTAATAATCTGAGCCAATTTATCAATGGCTTCTCTTCTGTTCATTTTATCTTCCATAATGAAATATTTTGGTGGTTTGATTTGAATCCTACCACTACAATCCGTATTCCAACTTTAAAGCCTATTCATTACTATATACAGAAGGATCAATGATAAAAGAGAGGAACATAAGTTTTTTTAAAAGAAAAATTTTAATTATTCTCAAGAATATTGATACAACTTGTTAAATATACTTTTAGCAATTATTTAAATTATTTGAAAATATACTGTAGATATGTTTCCACAGAATCAAAATCATGAGTTTGCAATTTCTTTTTAAGCCGCATCTTGCAAGCTCTTACGCTCTGCGGAGAAATGCCCAGAGTATTAGCCATTTCATTCCCGTTGAGTTTTAATGTCATCAATACTAATATTCGTATTTCAGCTTCAGTTATAGCAATCTCGCTTTTCCTGATATTGCTGAAAAAATCAGGATATATTTCGGAGAAACGTTTTTTAAATTTATCCCAACCGTCATCTGTTAAGATTTTCTGCTCCAACAACTCACTTACATCATAGTCAATATCCTTGGTTTCTTTATCGGGCTCCTGCAGCTTGCTGATGATATTATTTTTATGTGCAAGGTCTATGATGTAAGTTTTAAGATTGTCTTCTTTTACCTGAATAATTTGTTTCGAATTTTCAAGTTCCAATTCCAGTTGCTTTTTTCTGAATTTTATAACGGAAAGGTAGCGGTAAATAAAGAACGCAGAAATAAGTAAAACAATCAATACACAGAATGCAGTAAACATAAAGCGGTTATTGGCGATTTTCTTCTCGTTCTGAAGGTTCTGGATGCGAAGATTTTTGACTTCTATTCCCAAATTGGCCTGAAACTGCGACAATATTTTACTTTGATTGGCTTCCATAATACTTTTCTCTACTTCATAATGTTTCTTGAAATAATACAATGCCGAGTCCTGCATATTAAAGAGATCATAATTATGGGAAAGTTCATAAAGTCCTTCACTGATGCGTACTTTACTTTTTACTTTATAACTGAGTTTAAGGCATTTTTGAGCGGCATCAATGGCTTTATCTTTATTGCCTTGTTTAGCATATACTGTGCTTAGGTTTTGGTAAGCTGTCGCGATCCCTTCGGTGTAATTTATTTTTTTACACTCTTCTAAGGATAGTAGATAAAATTTTAAAGCTTCATTATATTGTTTTGAATACCGATAAATCTGTCCCTGATTATTATAAGCAATTGCCAAATCACGCGGTTCGGCGATTTCCTTAAAGATCTTTATAGCTTCATTATTCTGGGCAAATGCGTCTTCAAAATTTCGTTGCTCTTTCAGGATCAGTGCACGGTTTGTATGGGTAAGACCCAGGAGTCTTTTCATATCGTATTTTTCGGCCAGCGCTGCAGATTCTGTGTAACATTCCATTGCTGCTGTATTATTTTCAAGCCGCCAATGTATCAGTCCAAGATTATTAAGCAGCGTAGCTGTTTCCTTTTCATCTCCGGATGCTTTTACTTTTTTATAAGCTTTGGTAAAATAGTTGAGAGCTTCCTGATAATTGCCTATTCGCCATTGCTCATCACCTAATTTCGTCAGGGTTGAGGATGTATTTTCTTCTGACAGGGTATTTTTTACAGCAGCTTCTTTATCTTTATCATTGCAGGATAAGATAAAAAGCAGCATAACAAAAAATTGTGTTAAGTACTTTATTTTGTTTATATTCAGCATAATATTCAAATTTAGATTTTTATACTGCATAAACAAAAAATAGCTCTGGATAATTACCCAGAGCTATACTAATTTCTTTGATGCAAATTACTTAATAATCATTTTCTTAACTTGTTTGATTCCGGATGATTCTATCTGGTAGAAATATATTCCTGTTGGTAAATCATTGGTGTTAAATGTTATTCTGTTACTGCCTTTAGAATAAACACCATTCGATATTTCCTTAATCAAACTGCCTTGTGTACTATACAATTTGATGATAACCTTGCCGCCATTAATTAGATTGAATGGTATTGTTGTGCTGTTTGACGCTGGATTAGGATAATTTTGTCCTAACGTATCCTGTGTTGTGGAAGGGATTAATCCATCCGAAAGACCAAGTACTGCGTCGTGCTCTGTTTCGAAAAAATAAAGTCCTTTATAAAAAGACTGGTTGCTTACGCTGCCTGCAAGCAAAAGCCTGCCATCGGAATGTGGTATCAATCTTTCTCCAAAAAACTCAGCATATTCAGGCCCTGTAAAAAAAGTTTCACCCTTATTCATCCCATTTTTATCAATTTTAAGCAAAGAAGCGATAGGGAAGGGCTGACTAAAGATTTTATGCGGGAATGGGTCGATAAGGGTCTGATTCATAATATAACTTACATCGGAAGCGTCTATGTAAAAATCATTATAATAACGCATGTTTTCTGATTTGACATTCCAGATCTGTTCTCCTGTTGGGCTATATTTTACCAGTTCATTATTGATATCGCCATTGATAGCAAGGCTGTAGCCGACAACTGCAATATCACCGTTACTGAAAGGTTTAATGGTATAAGATCGTTCATTTTTGTCGGTTTCACCAAAGGTTTTGCTCCAAAGTATATTTCCTGCAGGACTTATTTTTGCGGTGATAATGTCCTCAAAAAATGTTTCGTTATCTGTTGTATAACCATTGATGTAAATGCTGTTATCATCACTGATATAAAGATTGGTTCCGGATGAAGATAAACCATCAACTGCTACGGGTGTGATCCAACCTGGAGATCCATCAGCATTGAACTGAACCGCTGTCAGATTGATATTTTGAGACATAAAATTACCAGTGCCGTGTGCACCAGTAAGGATCAAACGTTGGTTAGAATCAACTTTTCCATCGCTAATTCTGTAAATTGTATTACCATTCAGTCCGGGCATATACGTTTTCCATTCCTGAGAACCGTTTGAAGACAATTTGATTCCTAAGAATGACGTTTCGCCGTTTTCAGTTTCTTTAGCAGTACCGCCAAGATAAACTGATCCGTCTGCCTGAGGTTCCATAACATAGACCTGAGGATTATACAGCTCAATATTCTGTGACCAAAGTTGCGTGCCATCCGGAGAGAATTTCATTACTTTTAAAGCCGGCGGGAATTGCTCAAAACCAGGCAGCAAACATACATAAGTGTTTCCGTTAGCGTCTGCTCTTGCAATAATTCCATCTGCAGGATTGCCGTTTTCTGAATTGAAGACATTTTTCCAGGCTACAGAACCTTCTGCATTATGTTTTACAAGGAAATAATTGTTATTCAGCATATTGTCAGAATAGCTGTAGTAAGATCCGGTGGAAAATGTGTTGCCATTTTTGTCGTTGAAAGAATTAAGCATCGTCGCCTCTGTCGTTCCTTTGTTTGAAAAAACGGCATTCCATTCCGTGGACGGACTGGTATTACCAAATTTTGATTTAACAGTTTCAAAAACAGATCCTTTTTCGGTATAATATGAATTGACTGAGAAATAAATATTATCATCGTTATCTGTACCTACTCCTGCCATTTGCCCCATACTTGCTAGTCCTGTAGATGTAGAAATTACAAAAGCGGACTGACCTAGAAGATCACCTTCCGGAGAATATTTGTAAGCACATGCTGCAACATCCTGTTCCCATTCTTCTGCACCAGGCGTCATACCATTGGAAGAAGCTATAATATTACCTTGTGTATCAAAATTTAATGAAGCAGTAGAGTTCGTAATAAGATCTGATGTCTCTTTTGCCCAATTCTCAGTACCATCGGTATTATAAGATAATAAAACAGTTCCATCATCTGCAAAACCACCTGAATGACTTCCAGCTACATATAGTTTATTATTTTTAAATGCAACATTCCATCCGAATGTTCCATCTTCTTCGCTTTTATAAGTTTTAATCCATTGCTGCTGCCCCTGAGCATTGTACTTGATAGTTCCTATGCGGTTAAGATAGGTATCGAAAGTTCCAGTAACATAGATATTGCCATCATTATCAGTAGTTATGGCCTGAGGCACTGAATTGGTTACATCAGCGATATTTTCAGGATCAGTACTTTCGTAATTATATGTTTGTTCCCAAAGTTTTGCTCCTTCTGAGTTATATTTAATCGTGTGATAATTGAGCCAGCCGTCCGTATTAGGACTGTAACCAGTAACTAAAACATTATCATTATTATCAACAGCTAAAGCCGTTGCTTCGTTCCAGGTTTCTCCGCCTGCCGGATTTTCTGAACGATGCCATTGTTCAACACCATTGCTATTGTATTTTAGGGTAAGATAATTCACCGAATTTCCAGACCAAGCTATTCCTGTGATATAAATATTACCACTACTGTCGGTTGTGATACTGTTAGGGATCTCAAGTCCTTCAGCATTGTTGTCAAACGTTGTATCCCATAGCTTGGATCCGTCAGTGTCATATTTAAGAACCCGAATATCCATATCGTTGCCGTTCCATTTAACGCCGGATACAATAATCTTCCCTGAATTGTCAAATGCTATGTGCATTCCATATTCTACAGCATACTGGGCGGCCTGTTCACGTTTCTCCCATAAAGTTTGTCCGTCTCGTCCAACTTTGATGGTAAAAAAATCACCTGAAACCTGGTTTTCATTAGAACTACCTCCTGTGATGTAAGTGTTTCCTTCTCCATCTGTGATAGATGCATAGGGTACGTTATTACCTTTATAGGCTTCTCCGCCGTAGAAGTCATACTTGTTAGATAAATTTTTAGGCTCTGAGATATTTATCCCCATTTGGTACAACATTCTTTGCTGAGGATCTTTAAAGGTTTTATTTCTATTTAATTTAAAAGAATCCCATCGCGATAACAAAGAAATACTGCCACTAGTTTTGGAAGCCAGATAACCATTTTGTTTTTTGAGCGCAGTGCTTTGAGATGCGGCGCTTGTATATATTGCTGTTGTCATCAAAACAACAATAGATTTAAGAGTAAATTTCATCTAATACAATTTAATTGTTTTAGGTAAATTTATTCTTTAAATCAATCTGCAGTAAACTTATAGTGTTGACATCTGTGTTGACAATTGACGTGATAGAAGCATCTTATGCTTTAAATTTTAGCAGAATATAAATATTTTACTCTTATGAAATCTAAAAAGCTTATCATTCATTTTAATCTTCAACCAATTCTTTACAACGTGACTTCTGGCTGTTAGAGCGTCTACTTCTTATCAGTAAGAGGGCTGGATAGCCGTAAATAAAACTACATAATTTTTTCCTGTAAGCAGAAAGGCAAAACAAGTCTGGTTTTTATGAAAAAATCAGTATAGCAACTAGGCTTATCAGATTAAAAATGAGGGTTTTCATAAATTTAAAAATATATTAGATGAACAAAAGGATATAGTTAAGTAATATCTTGGATATGCAAACAAAATTTCCAGTATAAGTTAAGCTACATTTTGATAAATTTTGTTTTGATTGTTAAACTCTTCAATAGTTTGATAATTCAAGGCACTGTGGCGTCTTTTTTTGTTGTACCATATTTCAATATATTCAAATATTTCCAGCTCCATTTTTTCTTTTGTAATAAGCTTGTTTCCATAAATCAGTTCTGTTTTCAAAGATTTGAAAAAGCTCTCTGCCACAGCGTTATCCCAACAATTTCCTCTCCGGCTCATGCTTCTTGTAACTCCATAAAATTCCAGAGTATTTGCAAATTTTCTGCTTGCATATTGAACGCCTCTGTCGCTATGAAAAATTAGACTTTCCCCTATTTTTCTGTTTTTGACAGCCATTTTCCAGGCAGAAAGACTTGTCTCTTCGGTGCTCATTCCGTTGCTTAAACTCCATCCAATGATTTTCCGATCATACAAATCAATCACTGTTGTCAAGTACAAAAATCCTTCTTTGGTTTGAATGTAGGTAATATCAGAAACCCAAACTTGCGCAGGTTTTTCGGCTATAAAATTCCTGTCCAGCACATTTTCTACCACCAAATAATTGTGTTTAGAGTTTGTAGTCACTTTAAATTTCTTGCTCAGTTTACTTCGCAGTCCAAGCTCTTTCATATATTTAGCCACTGTGACTCGGGATATTTTGTAACCCAAGGAATTTAGCTCAGACGTAATCCTAGGGCTGCCATAGCGCTGTTTTGATGAAAAATATATTGAAGTGATTTGCTGTTTTATTTTTTCCTTCAAAAGCAATTTCTTGCTGCAAGGCCTGTTTTTCCATTTGTAATAACCACTGGAACATAGTTTTAAAACATTGCACATCTTTTCAATCGGGAAAATAGATTCATTATTTTTTATGAATTTATATTTCAGCGACCGCTCTTGGAGAAGATGCCGATTGCTTTTTTTAATATATCTCGTTCTAATTCTGCATCCTTCAACTTTTTTTCCAGCTCATGAATCTTTTCCTGTTCGGGTGTCAGTTTCAGTTTTCCATTCCCTGGAAAACTTCTTTCTCCAAATTCTTCGTACTCCTTACGCCATTTGTAAAGCAGCGTGACTGCGATTCCCAGCTCCCTTGCGAGTTCTGACACATTAGTTCGTTCTTTGCTTAGCTCAACAGCTTTGGTTTTAAAAGCAGGATCGTAGATTTTTCGCTCTCCTTTCATAGGTTAAAATTAAGGTTTTATGCTTAACTTTAACTGGAAGCTAAATTAGTACATCCATCTGTCAATACTGAGTTATAACCATTTCAATACTTTGACTAAGAAATTGAATAAGTGTCATAAGATTAAAAAATCATAATTAATAAACTACAATTTAGTGGATAATATCTGGTAGTAAGAACACAAAAAAACCAGACAGCAATAAGATGTCTGGTTTAATTTTGTATTGATCTGATTAGTGGTTGATTAGGATTTTTTTACTTACAATTCCTGAAGAGGTTTCGATCTGTGCAATATAATAACCTGATGGAAGAGAACTCACATTCAATTCTGTTCTGCTGTCAGTCATATCTTGATTTAGTACAATTTGTCCTGCAGAATTAATAAGACTTATATTCATTAGCCTGCTGTTCGGTTGCGTTTTTATTTTCAGGATGTCAGTCACAGGATTAGGGTAGACCTGTACAAGCGCTGATTTAGAGACGTCATCAATGACTGACATTGTACCATCTTCAAAAAATAAAGTCAGGTTGGGAACATAAAGAACAGGGAAACCTTCTGGTGGGTTCAAAGCATCAAAAGGCTGTTCGTCACCGTCTCTGCTTCGGGAGTAAATAGGCTCTTCGGAAAAGGTACCAATAAATGTTGACCATAGCACCATTTGTGGATGACTTTTATTGGTATAAACTACAAGATTTTTTCCTGAATAATTGAAAGAATTCTGAAGCGGTATATAAAGCTGGTTGAAACCTTTCTTAAAATTCATTTTACCATCAAAAACTTTAGTAAAAGATGACGGTGTTAACCATTCTGAAGACAAATCTTCCTGATCAGTCTCAGCCAAAAATATCTGAATCGGAATGTCATTATTGTCTTCATCAAACTGACAAGTATATTGCAATCCGGTAATTTTAGCGTTATTTGTTCCAATCTGTTGCGAAGTATACATACTCTGCCCTAAACTATAAAAATTGAAAAAATTAAATGGGATGGAATGCTGCAGTGTAAAAGATCCAGAGCCGATCTGTACGTTTTTGGTTCCATCTTTCATAATATGTACTGCCAGATCTCGGGATTGGTCGTTAGTTGTATTTTCATCGCCTGAAAGTTCTACCAAGGCATAAACCGATTGTTGAGGCATATCGCTTTCCTGTGGTGTCCAAGTCAGGATCTTCTGTGATTTTTCTCCGAAACTAATGGGATCTCCTGCAACGGATGCCAGTTCTGTACCGCTACTTGATTTCAATTTGATATTGTAATTACTCTGTGTTAATTGTCCGCCGTTGGTAACCTCAACCATAAGCATAGCAGATTGTCCGGCATTCACAGAAGTGTTACCACTGATTTGACTTACCAAAAGATCTTTGTCAGGTACAGCGTCAATTCTTACATCATCAACTGCCCATCCATTGATAAAAAAGTTACTGCCATCGTAACGGAAGGCATATTGTATTTGTGTTGCATTTTCAGGAACTGTGATAAAGTAAGTGAAACGATCCTGTGGAATGTTAAGTGTCCCTAAAGGTTTTTCCCAAAGTGTTTGCCAGGTTTGGCCACCGTCAAATGTCACATCCGCTCCAATAGTTTCCCCTGCATCGCCAAGGAAATTAATTAGATATTGATTGTAAGATAAAGCCAGTCGCTTATGTCCTGCGGTATTGATCACCGGCGAAACCAATCGGCTCAAACCGACCTGCATCCCGTAGGTCATATAAAGTTCGGGGGCTGTTCCGCCTGATATCTGCGAATTATTGATAGACCAGCCCGGTGGTTGTTCTGCTTTGATTTCCCAACCAGGCGGCAGACCACCAGCAGGATAAGAAAAGCTTTCTGTATAAATCGTCTGCTGAGCAGATGCCAGACCTCCATAGAAAAGATAAGCAGGAAGGACTGAAAGCAAAGTAAAAATTTTCTTCATAACAATAATGATATGTGGTTAATGATTACAAATTAACTCTATTACTAACATTAAAACAATTCGTGATAGTTGCTAAATTTCAGTAGGTCAGCTAAGTACTGGTACTTAATTTTATCCTGAAGCCTTAAAAAAAACACCAATTTTCAGGATTTAACGCCATATTTGTATGATGCATTTGAAATGCTGAACATATGAAACGGTCCTATATTCTTACTTTACCCAGTATCCGCAAGCTTATATCTCTCAGCAAAATTATACTACTGCTGATTCTATGTCTATCCTGTGAGTATAAGAATAATAAATCAAATGACCATCAAGAAAATTACGACAGTCAATTTAATGAGATACATAAGCTCGTTTATGAGAACCCATCATTAGCTCGCCGAAGCGCTTCACAGATTCTAAAACAAATTTCTAAAGAAAATGTTGAGGCTAAGGTTATATGTCTGAAATACATCGGTTCGTCTTATGCATTTGAAACACAGTATTCAGAAGCGATCACATATTACAAAAAAGCATTATCGTTTGCAGAGAAGTTAAATTTCTATTATGAAATCGGCAATCTAAATAACAATCTAGGTACCATTTATAATGAATTTGGGAACTATAGAGCCGCATATATGTATTTTGTAAAGGCTCTTCAAAATTATGATTTGTCTGGACACAAAGAAAAAAAAACAGGAACACTTAACAATATTGGATTAACATACCTTAATCTTAATCATTACGATAAAGCGTTGGGTTATTTTAAAAAAGCCCTCAACTCAAGCACGATCAATAATGATAGCATCCTTACCGCTACCATCCTCAATAATATAGCGATATGCAATTTTTCTAAAAAGGATACCAATAGAGGAATGAAAAACCTTCGGCAATCAATACTATTATCTGAGAAAGCTCATAACCTATACGGAACTTGTGTATCTTATCAGATTATGGGCAATACTTATTTATCACTGAATGAAAAAAGCAAAGCTTATAATGCCTATTCAAAGAGTGTTGTAATAGCAAAAAACGCAGGCCTTGTTCATCTTCTTGCCGTCTCCAAAGTGGGGCTGGCCAGACTTGCGTTATCTGAAAATAATACTGCTAAAGCCAAACTATTAGCTGATGAAGTTATGGCGGTATCTGAACAAAATAACAGCCAGTCTCTAAAAGCAGATGCTCTTCAGCTTTTAGCTAGTATTTATGAGAGTAGGAAAGATTACAAAGAGAGCCTGAAGTATTTCGAAGCGCATACGAAACTGAAGGAAGAGATGACTAATAGCTCGATTGTTAATCAGATCTATGATGTGGAAGTAGATTATCTCAACCAGCTCAATCAGCTTCAGACACTAGAGCTGGAAAAGAAAGAGCTCGCTATCAGTAATAAAAATATTATACTGCTACTGATGTCTTTGGTATTTATGATTATTTTTGGAGGGCTCTATTTTCTATACCGTAACCATCAGAATAAGCAGAAAGTAAAACTTCAGGAAACCATCATCGAGTTGAACAGGCGAAAATCCAACGCGGCACTTGAAGCTGAGATCAGAGAAAGAAAAAGAATTGGACGTGAGTTGCACGACAGTCTCGGGTATCTGTTATCTTTAGCAGGTCTTAATGCCAGTGTTTTACAGAAACGCAACGATATTAATGAAATCAAAAAAAGTGAACTTATTGCAGCTCTAATGGAAAGTATTAATGAGGCATTCGATGAGGTAAGAAATATTTCCCACAATCTGGCTCCATCACTATTATCAGAACAAGGCATCAAAGGTGCTTTAAAAAATATCGCAGATAAGGTTAACCAAAGCGGTAAGATTAAAATGAGTTTTGATACCTTTGGTCTGCAGCAGCATTTAGATGATCTGATAGAGAATATCCTCTACCGTACCATTCAGGAAATAGTGAATAATACTATCAAACATGCGGATGCATCTGAATTATTTGTTCAGGTTGCCAAGGACTCCCATCAGATTACGCTGATCTCTGAAGACAATGGAAGAGGATTCGATGTTGAAAAACTTGAAGACGAAGCAAGTTTTGGGCTGGCACATATCAGATCGTGGATAGAAAACTTAAACGGTAGTATGCATATTGATTCAAAAATAAACAGAGGAACAATTATTAGTATAATGATTCCCATAAACATTGAATAACACGTATGGCAGATCACACAATAAAGGTTTTGATAGTGGACGATCATCAATTGATGATCGAGGGACTCAAAGTACTTCTTGAAGATGAATTATGGATCAAAGTAGTCTCTGGTGCAGCATCAATGGATGAAGCAATCAAAATTTTAGAGGAGCAGCAGGTTGATATTATTCTAATGGATATCAATATGCCTGAAATATCGGGAATAGATATGACCAAGAAGATCAGAGAACTCTACCCGGCAGTCAAAGTTATTGCTTTAACCATGCACGAAGATATTTCAGTTATTTCAAAAATGATCAAGGCTGGTGCTTCGGGCTACATTCTAAAAAGGACGAATATGCAAGAGGTAGTTGATGCTATTAGAGCGGTTCATCAAAACGGTCGCTACCTTAGTGCCAGTGTCCAGCACGTCATAATGGATAATCTGATGAGTCCCGAAGAGCTTTTAGATGCTGCTGAAGAAGACAAGCCTGTATTGTCGTCCAGGGAACTGGAAGTACTTCGACTAATTGCTAAAGAGTTTAGTAACGAACAGATTGGAGAAGCACTGTATATCAGTGAACGGACTGTAGAAGCACATCGGAGAAATATCTTTATCAAAACAAAAACCAAGTCTATCGTAGGATTAATTAAATATGCACTTAATGAAGGGCTTGTGGAATTGGATTAACAACTTAGGCTAATAAATTAATAACTTTTTAAATTTTTAATTACACAATGAGTGAGAAACAAAATAAAAAACCAGTTAAACTATGTTATGAACATATCGGTGGAAAGCTTGGTGAACTTTTACTGGAACGGTTTATAGCCAAGGGATGGATTGAAAAAGCTGATCCTAAAGAGAAAAATTATTTAATCACTGCAATAGGAGAGATTGAGTTCGCTAAACTAGGCATTGATCTATCAAAAATCAAATCATAACCCTTGACTTCACCTGACGATAACCTACAATTCCGTTTGGTAGAAGCCGACCAAGCTATTTCTGATTTTGTCTACTGTTTTTCGGCCTTCCATAACATAGCGGCAATTGAAGAAGGCATTATTATTCCTAACGGTAAGATAGACCTGGTATTGTCCCTTGATGATAAAGGGCAATTCCATATCAGTCTTTTAGGTCTGGAAACTGAGCCGAAGATGACACCGAAGCAGACGTTTACCAAATTCTTCTCTATCAGTTTTGAACCGTTGGCGGTTGAATACATCCTTCGAACTGAGGTTGCTGACCTGCTTAACAGCGGTAAGAAAATGCCTGATAATTTCTGGGGATTCACAGCTGAGGATCTTTCTGACTTCGAGGTTTTCTGTTTAAAAGCATCCCGCGTCATCACCTCTCTCATTCCTAATGAAGTAGATCAGAGGAAACAGCTTCTTTTTGCAGAATTACGGATGGCAAATGGAGAAGTTAAAGTAGGAGAAATTGCAGAAAAGCTGGGTTGGAGTTCCCGACAGATCAATCAATATTTCAATCGTTTCTTAGGCGTTTCATTAAAAACCTACTGCAGAATTCTGCGCTTTCAGTCTTCATTGCGACACATCTGGGAGGGTGAATTATATCCGCAGCTAAGCTACACAGACCAATCCCATTTTATCAAAGAAGTAAAAAAATTATCCGGCGTATCACCGAAGGAACTCAGCCGTAATGAAAATAGCCGATTTTTACAATTTTTAGTTTACGATAAGAAATAGCTTTGCCGGAAAAAGTAACAAGATGCTATTAGAAAATAAGAAAGTTGTCATTATCGGTGCGGGTCCCGGAGGTCTTACACTTGCAAGACTTCTCCAACAAAAGAATATTAAAGTCCAGGTTTATGAGAGAGATTATGATAAAAATGCCAGAGTAAAGGGTTCGCCATTAGACCTGCATCAGGATTCGGGACTGGCAGCACTGAAAGAAGCTGGTCTTATGGAGGCGTTCCAACAAAATTTTCTCCGTGGTGCAGACCGTGAAAAAATTATGGATCAAAACTCAGAGATCCACTACAGCGACCATCACCATAAAAAAGAAGACGATTTTAATAATAAATATTTTCGTCCCGAGATTGACCGCGGCGTGCTTCGCAGCATTTTACTTCAATCCCTAATGCCGAATACTGTCGTGTGGAACAGTCATTTTATCTCGATGGAACCTCAGGACAATGGTTGGCTACTTCACTTTAAAGATTCTGCTTCAGTTTACGCTGATTTGGTAATTGGTGCAGACGGTGCTAACAGTAAAATTCGCTCCTATATCACTGATATTAAACCTTTCTATACAGGTATTACAATGCTGGAAGGACATATTGAGGATGCTTCCCGCAATGCACCTGTTATTAATACACTTTTGGAAGGGGGCAAAATTATGGCATTTGGCAACAATCAAAATCTTTTGATGGGACAGAAAAGTAATGGTGATATAGGATATTATGCCAGCTTTAGAGCACCAGAGGATTGGAGAAGACATAATGGAATTCTTCATTATAACAACAATGAGGTCTTGCAGTGGTTTCAGTTAGCTTACAGTCAGTGGAATCCTATCTGGGAACAATTATTTACTGCTGCCACACCGCCGCTTATTCCAAGACCGATCTATTGCGTGCCATTGGATCAGTATTGGGTTGCTAATCATAATGTGACCGTTTTAGGAGACGCTGCTCACGTGATGCCGCCTTTTGCAGGCGAAGGCGTTAACATGGCTATGCTTGATGCTTTGAAATTGAGCCAATTGCTGACTGCAGATGCTAAAACAAATATGCTGGAGACCATTGCTGCTTACGAGGAAGAAATGAGAGCAAGAACATCTGTTATAGCTCAAGAATCCCTTCAAAATGGAGAAATCATGCATAACGAAGATGCCCTGAAGTCCATGGTTGAAATGTTTTCAAGGCATTAGATATTTGATGATTTTGTAATTATTATTCGACATTGTTTTGTATTTCTCGGCAACGTTGATGTAATGTATGGATTTTTTTGAATCTGATTTTCCTTCTTTTAGCTTAGTTAAATTATTCAAATTAGGACATCCTGAAGAACAATTTTAGCAATTTAAAATTAGTCGCCTTATCGTGTAAACTTAATAGAATGCTACTCGGACTATTTGTTAAAAGATATTGATAATTATTTGAAGCTATTAATACATCATTAATGTTGATAATGCATCTCATTACAATTAATTGTATTAACAGAATTTAACTGTCTGATAAAAGAGATTCACCCGCAATTTTATTCTTTTTATTAATAAAATAAGCCACAAAAATATTGGGAATCCAACAGAGCCAGGCAACAGTAATGTATGAAATTGAATTATCATCGGTTATTTTTACTAAAAGTGGATACCATAGTCTCAAAGTAACGGCAGCAAAAGTACAGGCATAACTGTATATCATAAGCTGTTGGTGGGCTACTATATTTCCTTTTCTAATTGCTAAAAAAGCTGTAAGCGTCATTATAAACCAGACCAATCCTAGAGATATGAATCCCAATGCCGCGGCAGCACCTTCATTGGCATAAAATCCCAGATAGATTCCTGAAAGAGAACCTATCAATGCAGAGGTAATGTAGATTTTCCCCAACATTCTATGTAGTTTCAAATGTTTATTTCGGAATTTGCTGCCGAATTGCGTCCATCCGATCAGTAATGAAAGACCAGCGAAAATAATATGCAGGAAAAATGCAGCTTTCCAAACTAAATCAGCAAGAAGCTCTGGCGCTTTGGTGTGTAAGAAAGTATTTTTATGATCTACAAAAACATAGGTCAAAGGATAGGCACCAATCATAAGCGCAAGAATACAATTCAGGATAAACAGTAGTTTTCTCATATGGATTTCTAAAATTTCTGTAAAAGTCAGGATTACAGGTGATCAAAGTGTTCCAAAATGAAAGATGATACCTATTTTTGATAATTTAAATATAAAATAATCGGTATTTTGTAGGAAATAGTCTCAGGAAATAAGCTTCTGATCTTTTAAAAATTCTCGAGGTGAACAGCCTGTATATTTCTTAAAATTTCTATTGAATGAGGTTTTGGAATTGAATCCGCATTCGAATGCCAATGTCAGAATTGTAAATTTTTGATTTTCTGGTAATACAACGATTCTTTTAAATTCTTCGATGCGGTAGCGGTTGATGTAATCGTAGAAGTTTTTATTTTCGACAGAGTTGATGGTTTGTGACAATACATTGGGATGAACATCGAGTAGTTTTGCAATATGATTCAGATTGATTTCCGGATCTTTATACAGCTTCTGATCATTCATCATAGAATTTAATTTTTTGTAAACGCGTTGTATCGTTTCATCACCTGCAAAATTTTTCTGGTATTTTGGATATTCAACATCCTCGTCAGTATTTAAATTCTCATCGTTCTTCTTGTCGAGTACAGCCGGATTCAAAATACCAACTTTACTGATTCCAAAATAAGCGGCCAATACTACAAATAATACAACGAGGGAAAAAATAAGGATCTCACTTTTTATGATAACAGCCACCCAGATCGTCGATATCCCGATAATGAGGTAATATCCCCAGTTAAGATTGATTTTTTCGGTGTTGGAAAAAATATTTGATATCTGTCTCTGATATTTTTTTATCGTCAATGTACTCAAAATCACATAAAAAATACCTGACAAAGCAATTATTACGCTTATTATGGTACGCAATACTTTGTAAGAACCTCCATTATGTCGGTAAATCTCAATCTTATCGTGGGATGACATCAGAAAAAAATCAATCAAGAAAAAGTAAGTAATCAAAACAGGCGCAAGATGAAGAAACCACATTTTTCTTTTGGGATAATTTCCTGTAAGACAACTGATATACAAATATAGCATTGGACCGTGAACCAAAGGCAAAGGTATTTCTAATCCAAGGAGATAAGGAAATCTAATGTATGAATTCGAAAATATAAATAAAAAACAGATCAGATGGATCCCGATTAACAGGAACCACGCCGAAAGAAGATAATCTGCCAATCTTTTCTGAGGCTTCCCCAATAATAGAAAACAGGCAAAAAAAGCAATCAAAATTCCGGCTAAATAAAATAGTTGGGAAGAAAAAGATTCTACATCGAAACCCATTAAATTTAAAATGAACTGAAATATATTCATTTTAAATTTAATGAGAAAATGAAAACAAAGCTTCCTTATTTCATATCACTTTCCCAATCGTGTTTCTGAGTATAGTTTTAGGATATAATTTCAAATTTGGCATTGATATATTTTGAATGGAAACGTTATTTCTTTTATTTTAGGGGGATCAAAGATTTAAATGCTCTTCCATATGACTAAAAAACTGTTATTTATTTTGATGTTAAGCTTAATGTTTAGTTTACAGTCCAAAGCTCAAAACAAAGCAATAACTCCATCTGATCTACTGACGTTTCAGGTAACTGCCAAGAAAACGGTCTATAAAGGTAAAGACGCTTTAGCCTTGGAAATTCCTGGCCAAGCCATTGGAGACAATACATTAGCGATCTTGAAAGACATCGATTTTCATAACGGTATTATTGAAGCTACAATTTCCGGGCAGCCGCTTGCGAATGCGGGAGAAACGGCTCGTGGGTTTATTGGAATTGCATTCAGGGCAGCTTTGGATGCTTCTAAAATGGAAGTTTTTTATTTGCGGCCAACCAATGGAAGGGCAGAAGATCAGATTCGTAGAAACCACTCCAGTCAATATATTTCCATTCCGGGATTTCCTTGGGAAAAATTGAGAAAAGAAACACCGGAAAAGTACGAATCATACGTAGATATAGTGCCTGCAGAATGGATCAAAATAAAAATTGTTGTAAAGGATGATACGGCAAGGTTGTATGTTAATGGTGCTTCTCAGCCTACCTTGATCGTCAACGACCTGAAACAGGGGAAAGATGTTCGAGGAAGTATTGGATTATGGATAGGTCCCGGAACTTTAGGATACTTTACAGATGTTAAAGTGATCAAAGAAGATTGATATATATGACTTACAAATTCAAAATACATATCAAAAAATCCCCGCACTGATAAAAGTACGGGGATTTTTCATTTATTAAAATCTTCAAAATTATTCAGAACGGAATAAATTATAAATTTTCTTCCTGATTTCACCATTAGGACTTACCTTATAAATTTCTTGTAGCAAATCCAAAGTAATCGGTTTTTTAGGATATTGATTATGGAAAAGAAAACTTTTAAGTGCTGCATTTACCTTGTCTTCGCCAATTAGTTCGCATAGTTTCACCATAACCACCGCACCTTTTGAATAAGAAATATGCGTATTTTCACCGCTCACTTTGTATAGCGGCTGATTTTCAGATAAGCCTTTTTCATTATCAAAAATCTGTTGATGCACTTTTACTCTTTCCATCATTTTTTCTTTTCCGTGCATCTTTTTGTAGATCATCATTTCGGTGTACATCGCTAAGGTTTCAGTCAGCATCACTGCGCCTTCTCTGTCATCGGGATCGATCTGGCTGTTTCCCCACCAGAGATGCGAAAGTTCGTGCCCTGCAAGCTCATTGATGACATCCTGATTTTGATCAGCTTTAATATTGGTGTGGAAAAGCATATCTTCCGTCATAAAAATAGATGAAGGATAAGCGGTAGCTGCAAAACCTTTCGTAAAAGAAGAAACTTCCGCAAAGCTGATGGTTTTGAAGGGATATTTTCCAAAATTCTGTGTACAGTAATCCAACGTAATTTTTGCATTTTCAAGTAAATGATTAACGTTTTCCGAATGTTTTTTGTTATAAAAAATATTGATCGTAATGCCTTTATAAATCAAGCTTTTCACCTGATATTTTGCAGAGGAAACAGCAAAACGAAACGGAATTTTATTCGATCTGTAATGAAAATAGTTTCGGTTATCTTTACGGTAATGTTGAATCAGATCTCCGGTTCCTACAACGGTCTGGTCTTTTTCTGTGGAAACGGTCATATCCAGATTAATGAAATCTTTTTTGAATACTTCAGGAGCTTCTAATTTTTTTAATTCCGATCGTTTTCCCAGTTTAAATTCTGCCCGTTTTTCTTCATCTTCAATTTCATTATCAGCTTGATATCCGAAAGTTGGAAAATATCGGCTGATTCTCATAAAAGAACCATTTTCTATAATGGAATTGAAAGAATCGTGACCATTGACGGCAGACCAGTGATAGGAAATTTTAAAATCCAGACTGGCAGTTTCTCCAGGCTTTAAAGGGTTTTTCAAACCAATTTCAGTTACTTGCTGAGTAATTTTTCTTGATTCGTAAGCTGTATTGAAATGGGCTGATTCTATTTGAAGATCAGGATTGAAATTAATCAAAATCTTGTCAATAGGTTGATTGGTTTGATTTAACAACCTATATGTTCCATTAATCTTATAAGAATTTTCAGATGGATAAAGCTGTATTTCGGTGGTCACATCAGTAATGGTAGGTTGTGCAAGATCTTTATAATGTTTGAATTTCCTTTCATATTGAGCCGATTGTACCATCTTTTCATCTCCGTTTTGAGGAATATAGCCTTTCATAAAAACATTTCCGGCAAAAGCTCCAACAGATAATATAAAAACTGTGAGAATGAGTTGTTTTACATTCCATTTTTTTGTTTTGAAGCTTTTATTAATCAGCCAAAAACAAGCAATTAAACTTAGTCCGAACAGCAATCGTTCTGCAAAAGCTGACGCGTAAGGTCCGTATCCGTTAAAATCGCTGTAAACGCCTTTGTAATCTGAAAATATTCTCAATAATGGAATGGATATGATTTTTTTCGAGACAGGTCCTGCGAATGTAAAACCCACAAGCACAGAAATTCCCAGTGCTACAAATCGATTTTGGATATTGTCATTGATCAGCAAAATAAAAGCTGAAAAAAGGATCAGTGGAAAAGTATTAAAAAGAACGGTTCCCAAATAGGCATTCCAATCGATGTGAAAATAGCTGTAAATGAATTGAAATATCAATCCTTCGACAATTAAAATGAACGTAAGAAAGAAAAATAAGACACTGATGGAAAGAAAATGTCCGCCGAGTTTATTTTTAGAAAAATAAGTGCTTTTCTCAATCAGTGAAAACCCCGATGAATGGCTTCTCCAGTACAAATCATTAATAAAATAAATGGCGATCAGCATTCCAAATAGATGGAAATTTTCCGAAATGGTAGTCGACATCAATCCTGAACTTGCATATTTTTGAGGAAGACGAATTCCCTTTTCGATTTCAGCGTACATTTCCATTCCAACAAAAAATAAGAGTAATATTGAAATGGCTACAATAGTGATACTTTTAAAAAGGTAAATGAGGTCGATTTTTGCAAATGATAGTACGGATTTTATATCAGAAATAAATCCAAAAGAAGATTTCGCGGTTGTAAATGGTTTTAAATTTTTATTAAAAGAAATACTTGCGACCTTGTTTTTGCTTTTATTTTTGTTTTGGGAAGGTGGAGAGAATGAAAACAGTTTGTAAGTCAATACCAAAAGTAACATTGAAATAATTACAAAAACGATTCTGTTGATCAATAAAAATCCGGTAAATGGTACAATCAATTCATTCTTTTGTTGAGCCGATAACGTTCTTGCTTCAAAAAAATAAGATGAAATTCCAAAAGGGTCTATCAATGCTGATAATTGCTGTGTTTGCAATGATTGCGGTAAACTTCCTGCCATAAACGGCGAATTTGAAAAAACGAGGATCACCATATAAAGAACGTAAAGAAACAGTCCGCCGACAACAACCAGAAGTTTTTTCTTGGTGGTAAATGAAATGAAAAATAAAAAGCTGCAGACTACAATACAATTGATTCCTCCGAAAATAAGAAGAGGGTAGAAGTAATGCCAAAAATGAAAATGTTGCTGAATTTCACTTCCTGTTCTTAGATTTTGTCCGATTATAAATCCGATCATTAAAAATATAAAACTGAAGAAAGTCTGCAGAAAAAAATTAAGAAATTTTCCCTGCAGATATGTTCGTTTCGAAAAAGGATACGAGAAAATGAGAATATCAAATTTCGAATCCCAATCTTTAAAAAGCACCTGAATGGCAAAAATTATGGCAAAAAAGATGATAACCAGACTTAATAATCCTGTCATAAAACCAATTGTGTACGGAGAATTTAAATAAATTCCTTCTCCAACGGTAAGATTGAACTGATTTCCACAGAAAATGCCGATTAACAGGAGAATTAAGGTAACGAAATATGCAGACCAACGCTTGATTGTACGTTTGGCCTCAAATAAAAATAAAACATTCATAACTATGGTTTTTGAGTAAGCGTATGGAAATAAACGTGTTCCAACGATGGATAGACTGCCGTAAAATCTGAAAGCGGTAGTTCCGAAAACGCAGTGATATATAATTCTCTTTCAATCAGTTGTTGGCTGATGATCCTGTAATTGGATTGATAATCTTCCAGCTGATCTTTTTCAATTGGTTTTGACCAGATCTTATTTTCCAGCTCGGAGATCAGTTCGGTTGGATTTCCCTTTGTGAGAAGGTTTCCTTTGTTGATAATGGCTACTTCTGAACACAGATTCCGGACATCTTCAACCAAATGTGTGGAAAGAATCACGATCACATCATTGCTGATTTCGTTTAGTAAAGAATTGAAACGGTTTCGTTCCTCGGGATCCAGACCAGCGGTGGGTTCGTCAACTATAATGATCTTAGGATTTCCCAGCAAAGCCTGTGCAACACCGAAACGTTGCCGCATCCCGCCGGAAAAGGTATGGACTTCCTTATTTTTAAAATCAGAAAGATTGACTTTTTCCAATAGGTTTAGAATTTGGTTATTCCGTTCAGAATTATTGCTGATCCCTTTCAATAAAGCTATATGTTGTAAAAGATCATACGCAGATACTTTGGGATAAACGCCAAAATCCTGAGGCAGAAATCCGAGATTTTGTTTAATATGATCCGGATTTTCAGAAACATCGATTTCGTTAAAAATGATTGTGCCCGAAGTTGGTTTCTGCAGTCCAACGATGGTTTTCATCAATGATGATTTTCCGGCGCCGTTGGGTCCCAATAAACCAAACATTCCGTTTTCTATATTCAAAGAAATATCTTTAATAGCTTGAAAACCATTTTTGTAGGTGAGGGTTAGGTTGTTAATTGTTAAAGTATTCATAGGCTTGATTTTAGGTCATAGAATTCCTGGCAACGTTTCCATTGCTTTTAAAATTGTGCGTAAAAAATGTTGGTGGTAAAGCTAATTGACTAAGGTCACAAAAGCTTTTAATATTTAATTTATTCTTCTTTATACTCCAGAATATCTCCTGGCTGACATTCCAACGCTTTACAGATCGCTTCCAGTGTATCGAAACGCACACCTTTAGCTTTTCCGGTTTTTAGAACAGAGAGATTGACATTACTAATTCCTATTTTTTCTGCCAATTCTTTACTCTGCATTTTTCTCTTGGCAAGCATAACGTCTAAGTTGATGATAATCGGCATTTTATATAAATAGATCTTGTTCGTTTTGTAAATGTAAACCCTGTTTAAAGATATTGGCAAGGAAATAACAGAAAATTCCCAGCATAAAGTGGATAAAAACCAATCCCCAAATGATGCCTTCCACTTCTACAAAAAAACTTGCTATAATAACGATGGGTAAAGGACAGAAAATATTGTAGATGTAAAATCTTTTGAGGTGTATGATATTTCCTTCAGTAAATAATTTTGACTGAAAGAAAACCTTAAACACCTTTGCCGACAACCAGAAAAAGATTCCGTATGTTAATAGAACAAGCAAAAATGACAGGATGATATAGGGATAATTATTTTCGATGTTCAGAAAAGGCTGTTCTGTAAATGGGTAATTAATATGCAGATACAGATTTTGTTTGTAAGTCGTCACTGCAAAACCAGTCAACAGGCAAAACACCGAATATACAAATGTGATAAGATAACCTGCAGATAATACAATACACAGGTAATACAGGATTTTTGAAATATTTTTACTTTGATTCATAAGATAATCAATTAAATTGTTAATGCAAATATATAATTAATTATCGTAAAACATTAATTAATTAAAATTTTATTTAATAACATAAGCACCAAGCTACCATTTTCGATAAGTATAGATATTTTGGAAAAACTGAATTTTCTTTCAGGTAATGAGAAAAAAGCTAAAATTATTTTGGAGTTACTATGTTTAAAGTACAATCAACCAAAAAGAAAAAAGACTAAAACCTAAATGAGACTTCAAATCATTCAATACGATGAAATCTTTGTTGTAGCAAAAATAGTTGATCTAATACAAAATCGTTTACTGAAGCAATTGATCCATTATCGTATTTGAAAGCTGGTTCAGATCGCCTTGTGACTGGTCGGTCAGGATATTGGTAACCAGAAAAATTCCGGCTTTCTGGTTAGGATAAAGCGCGATCCAGGATGAATGACCTAATGTTCCGCCGTTGTGATACAGCATTTTTTTATTTTGATCATAATTATAAGTATTCCAGGCAAAGGCTCTTCCGTACTGTGGATTTCCTGCTAAACGATTCATAGTCTGTTTGACCACGGAATCATCGCTATCTAAGTACATTTTAATGTAATTAAGTATTGAGCTTGTAGAAGATTTCAGACCACCTGCATAATTATAAAATCCATTAATTAAAGGCATTGGAATCTTTTGACTGTTTTTGCCCAATGAGACATTCGATCTATCATTATAATCTACTTTGAATAAAGTGTTATCTTCATGAGACCGTGAAAAAATATATTTTTTAACCAAATCTTCAAAAGATGATTGATATACACTCTCCAATATATAACCAACCAATTGGACACCGGCATTGGAATAATGGTAGTTATTTCCTGTTTTGTCAATCAGGCTTAAAGTTTTAAGTCGATTAAAAAAATCATCTCTGGTAAAATGCTCAAAGCAGGATATCTGCTGTCCAGTTGTCTGGTCAGCAATATTACAGTTAATGGTTGGCGGAAATCCAGCAGTATGCGTTATCAAGTGTTTTAAAGTTATCGGAGTATTTTGCTCCAATTCCAAATCTGGGTATGATCCCTTCAAATATTTTCGTACATCGGTTTCTAATGATACTTTTTTATCCTGAACAGCTTGAGAAAGGAGTATTCCGGTATATGTTTTGGTTATTGAACCAATCTCATAAATTGTCTTGTCGTTAGCCAGCCTGCCATTCGACAATTTCCCGAAATGAAATTGATATGATTTCCCATTGACATAAACAACACCTGACAGATTTTCGTAGTTTTCTTTTAGGAACGCAGATGCTTCTCTGTTGATAGTTTTTTCAATCAGTTCCTGAGATATTTGAAGTGCTTCTTTTTGCGCTTTTACATCTTGTTTGCAACCTAAGAGTATGATGAAAATGAATAGGCTTATTGTTTCTTTCATGGTTAATTACTTTACGAGGATAAGACTTATTCTTAAAACTCTTGAATGAAATAAAATTTAAATGTTATTAGGAAGTAAAATTAACATTTAAAAATTAACAACATTTTATCCGAAATTATAAGTTATGACAGTCTCAAAATAAACTTTCTTATCCCTTTTTCTTAGTATATTACGTCCATAATTTCGGAATTTAAAATTGAAAAATATATTAGTAAGGAACCTAATTCTTTTTTTATTTTAAAGATACCTTATTGATTTGTGGCAAAATAATCAGAATAATAATTATTTGAAAAATAAACTTGAAGAAATATTAAAGTTCAAAACAGATGCGAAATATATCACTTTTTATTGCGATGAGCTTAGATGGGTACATTGCACAGCCAAATGATGACTTAAGCTTTTTAAAAATTGTAGAAAAAGAAGGAGAAGATTATGGTTATGCAGACTTTATTGCCAATATTGACACCATAATTATTGGCAGAAAAACCTATGATTATGTGCTTAGAGAAATTGGCTCATCACATTATGACAACGGACAACGAGATGTATATGTTATCACAAGAACCGAAAAACCAAAAGTTGGCAGAACGACCTTCTATACAGGCGATATAAGAGATTTGGTTAAACATTTAAAGTCTGAAAAAGGGAAAAATATTTATTGCGATGGTGGTGCGGAAGTCATCAATGAACTATTAAAACATAATTTGGTAGATAAGTTTATAATTTCGGTTATCCCCATTCTATTAGGAAACGGGACAAGACTTTTTAAAGTGGGAAGACCTGAACAAGAACTTGAGTTTGTTGAAGCCAAAACTTTTGAAACAGGATTGACCCAACTGCATTACCGGCAGAAAAAATAAACAACTAATAACCAAAGATCATTATATTAGCTTTAAAATCAACGACGTGAAAGATATTCTTATCGGTGTATTCATCTTAACTTTTTCTTTAAGTTATTCTCAAATAAAAAAAGTGGAAGAGGTTATTGATTCTTCTGTAAAGAAAGATAATTTTAACGGCGCTATCTTACTGGCTCAAAACGGGAAAACCGAATTGCTTTCTTACAAAGGTCTTGCTGACAGGCATTATAATATTAATTTTTCCGACGATACCAGATTTCATATTTTTTCTCTTACAAAAACGTTTACGGCTGTTCTCATTATGCAGCTATACGAAAAAGGCAAGATAGATTTAGACACTACAATTTCAACTTATTATCCTGAATATAAAGGGGAAGCAGCACAAAAAGCAACCATCAAAAATTTGTTAACTTACAGTAGTGGCAGAGAAAATAAAGATATCAGTACACCCGAATTGATTCATCAGGCATACGACAACACGATTTGGAATCTGGATGATTTTATAAACACTTATTTATCTGAAAAATTGATTGATAAGCCCGGAATAAAGTTTAGCTACAACAATGGTGACTATATTTTGTTAGGAAAAATTATTGAAAAAATTTATAAAAAATCTTTTGAGTAAGTTTTGAAAGAAGAAATTTTGATTCCTTTGAAAATGCAAAATACGGGGATGCTTCATCATAATGATATTATTAAAAACATTGATGACGGTTATTCTGCAGACGAATCTGATCCTTTTCTACTTCACACTCCCACAAATACTTATATTGATAATTTTTATTCTGCCGGAGCTATGTATTCTACGCCAAAAGATATGCTGATTTTTGATCAGGCAATTTTTAATAATATTCTATTAAAAAAATCAACTTTAGATTTAATGTTAACTCCATTTAAAAATCTTGAAGATACTGCTTTGGGTTTTTGGGTTTATCCTAAAAGCTTTGGGAAAATGAGTACTTTATTTGTAGAACGACAGGGTGAAGGATATGGGCACAGTGCCAATTGGGTACATTTGCCCGAAAAAAAACTCACGCTTATTATCCTATCCAATACAAAAGATATTAAGTATCTCAATAAAATGAGAGAAAGAGTAATCTCAGCATATTATGGGCAGTAAGAAATTTAAAAAGTTTATATTTTTAAGACAATTTTATATAAATCTTTGAGTTATATTTTATACCTTACAAATTAACTTGTGAAAAGAGTAGAATATATTCTGTCAGACATAAATCGTTGCAGATATAAGATAGCCAGAAGTAGTAGAATTTTAGAGGAAACCAAAGAAGGCAGGTTAAATATATTACCTCTATAAAGATATAATCAATCTTAAAAAATATATATCAGGTTATTCTTATGAGGAAGCCAGGATTTATGAGATAGAGATATTAATTTTAATGATTGAGGTGAAAATCCATATAAGCATAAACCTTTCTGTTTACAAATTATAAAAATAAGACTCCAAATCTGCAGTTTAGTTGCATTTATGATATGTGAAGACAAATGCATCTTATTGTTTTTTCAAGAGATTATGTAATAAATCAATTGTTATCTCTATTTCCTGTTCGTTCATTGATGCAAAACCCAAACGAAATGAATTTGATTCTTCATCTGTTCTGATGATTTTCAGTAGAGGAGTGTTTTGAAGTTGTTTCACAGAATAATCTTTTCTCAGGGTAATCCATACAGCCATTCCGCCATTTGGCACTGTAAATGAAATATATTCAGAAAGTTGACTTTGTAGAAGATCATTTAAAAAGTCTCTTCGGTTATGGTAGATTTTTTTAGTTTTATTGAGATGTCTTTTAAGTTCTCCAGTTTTTATTAATTCAGCTAAAGCATTTTGCATATAGCCGTCACCACCCACATCGATCATTTTTCGTAGCGCTGTACATTGTACTATAAAATTTTTAGGAGCTGCCATAAAACCAATACGCAGCGAAGGATCCAGTAACTTTGAAAAAGAACCGATGTAGATCACATTTCCCTGATGATTGGCACTTGCCAAAGGAAGATAAGGCGAGGATGCATAATGATAGTCGTAATCATAATCATCTTCTATAATGACAAATGAATATCTGTTGGAAAGCTCTAGGAGTTTCATTCGCCGCTCCACGCTAAGTGTTACTGTTGTTGGATAATGATGATGCGGAATAACATATACCGCAGTGATTTTTTTCTTTTTGCAAAGCTGTTCTATTTGATCTGTATTAATGCCATATTCATCCACAGAGACTTCAATAAGCTGAGTACCTGTTTGAATAAAGGTTTCGTTGGCAACGGTATAATTTGGTTTCCCTACAATAATCGTTGACTGTGTATTTAATAATAATTGTGCAGCAAGATAAATACTCATTTGTGCCCCGTGCGTAATCAGAATGTTATCAGTATTGATTGTTAATCCTCTGGTGATCGAAAGGAATTTAACCATTTCTTCACGCAGTCTGACCGTTCCTTGCGCAGTCCCTTTATTTGCACTTTTGATGGCTGGCTGTCTGGAGGTAAAAGAGCGGTATGTTTTCAGCAATTCATCAATCGGCGAGAGTCGTACGTCAGGATGTCCATCATCTATAATAATTTCGACAGTATCTCTTTCAACACACCAGGACTTGTCAATTATTCTGAAATTTATTTTCAGATCATTATCATAAGAATACGCTAATTCGGTTTCATCCCATTTTTTAGGATGCAGTAATGGAAGTTTTTCTGCAACCATTACATACTTTCTTGGGAAAACTGTGATCCATCCCTGCGCTTCTAGCTCATCGTAGGAAGCAATGACCGTTTTACGGTGAACATTTAAAATGGAAGCCATTTCTCGGCTCCCCGGGAGCTTAGTTCCAGGTTTTAGAACACCGTTTCGTACAGTATTTATAATTGAATTTGCAATCTGTTTATAAACAGCAATACTACTTTTTTTGTCGATTAGGATAATATTTTCGAAAGGAAGCATTCTGGACTATTTGTTATATTAAAACTGGATGACAAATATAGTCCAAGGTGTTAATATTTTTGTTCCATCATAAAAAAATAATTTTTACTATGGATTACAAAATTAAAAAAGCCAGTTTAGAGAATCTGCAGGAAACAGCGGAATTATTCAATCTTTATCGTATTTTTTACCGTCAGGAATCTGATTTGGAAAAAGGAAAACAATTTCTGAAAGAACGTTTCTTAAACAGTGAGTCGGATATTTTTTTGGTTATGGTAGATGATAAAGCGGTGGGTTTTGTGCAGTTGTATAAACTGTTTCATTATACCAAATTACAGAAACAATGGTTGTTGAGCGATCTTTTTGTTCATCCCGATTACAGAGGAAAAGGATTGTCGGTTGCACTTATAAACCGAAGTAAACAATGGTGCGAAGAAACCGGGGCTTGTGGTTTGATGTTGGAAACCGAAAAGACAAATGATATTGGCAATTCACTTTATCCTCGTTGCGGATTTGAATATGATACTTTACACAATTACTACCATTGGTGGATATAAAAAACTAAAAAGTAATTGATATAATTAACCGTAACTGTTAAGGATGAATATATTTGACCTGATAATAGACGATAAAGAAAAAATAAGGCTTGATGATATTTCTCTAAATGATGATAATCGACGTGTCTGTATACAAATAATAAAAGAAAACGCTTACAGCGAGGAACTTTCACGCTATGGGTTGCCGGTTAGCAATAAAATTCTGCTGCACGGCGCATCTGGATGTGGTAAGACAATGACAGCAAAAGCGATAGCTTGCGAACTTAATAAGAGGATACTTATTTTAAATCTCAGTAATGTGGTTTGCTCACGAATTGGTGAAACTTCTCAAAATATAAGACAAATTTTTGAGAAAGCAGCAAGGGAGAAAGCAGTTCTATTTTTGGATGAATTTGACCAGATAGGGAAATCAAGAGGAAGTGATGATAAAGATGTGGGGGAAATGCGAAGGCTCGTTAATACGATTATTCAACTGATAGATTATTTTCCGCAAAATGCATTATTGATTTGTGCGACTAATCATACTGATATTATTGACCCGGCATTGCTGAGGAGATTTCAAATAAAGTTAAAGTATGATTTGCCAGAAAAAGAAATCTTAAACAACTATTATGATGAAATACTGTCAGTATTTCCCGAATACGTAAGACATATTAAACGTAAATATACTGTTTCATTTGCTGAGGCCAAAGATCACGCTTACACAAAGGTAAAATCAATGCTCATAAACAAATGGGATTGAAATGAAAAAGAAGAGGAAATATGCGTGGCGAAATAATTAATAATTTGAATAGCATTTTAATTAGAATAGAAAATGCCTGTATTGCAGCCAATCGAGATCCTGATACAGTTAAGCTTTTGCTGGCTACGAAAACCGTTTCTGCTGACCGAATCATGATTGCTTTACAAAACGGACAGACATTGATAGCTGAAAACAAAGTCCAGGAAATCAAAGAAAAGTTCGATGCATTAAAAGATAGTAAGCATACTAATCATTTTATCGGTCATCTGCAAACCAATAAGATTAAAGATATCTTGAAATATGACATCACCTGCATACAATCCATAGATCGGATAAGTTTGGCCGAAAAACTACACCAAAGGCTGCAGCTGGAAAATAAAAGTATGGAGATCTTTATTCAGGTCAATACTTCAGGTGAGGAGAGTAAGTTTGGTACACATCCGGATGAGACCATAAACCTGATTTGTGAAATAGCTCAATTAAACACCCTTAAAATAAAAGGTTTGATGACCATCGGTCTGTTCAGTGCAGAAACCGAAAAAGTCCGTCGTTGTTTCCGTTTATTGAAAGATATCCAACAGCAGATCAACTCCTTGAATATTCCCAATGTAGAAATGATAGAGCTGTCTATGGGTATGAGTAATGATCTTGAGACAGCTATCCAGGAAGGGGCGACAATTGTTAGGGTTGGTACTGCGGTGTTTGGACAAAGAATGTATCCGGACAGTTATTATTGGAACGAAAATAAAGAAGATGAGAAATAAGGGTATTAGCTTCTGTAGAATGTTATATTTATTAGATTTGTATAAAAATATTCTTCATCAGGCAAGAATTAGGATTAAAACTATACAATGATAACTGCATTTAAAAATTATATATTGTCAAAAGGGGTGTTAACAGATGAAGAATTCAATTTTTCAGCTCAGTTCTTCAAACCGTTGCATCTAAAAAAAGGAGAACATTTCATTCAGGAAGATAAAATTTGCTTTTATATTGGATTTATTGTTGTTGGTGCTGTGAAAGCATATGCTATCGACAAAGATGGAAAGGAAAATATAACCTGCTTTAAGTTTGAAAATGATTTTATTACCTCATTTTCGGAGTTTGTGGCTCAGGAAAAATCCAGTAGGAATATCAGGACTATAGAAGATAGTGTGATTTATAGGATAAGCTACCCAGACTATCAATATCTCCTTAGTCGGGTAACCGCCTGGAACGGAATTATAAAATCAGTAATGGAGCAGGAGTATAATCTGAAAGAGCGTTATCTGCTGAATTACAACAATAAATCGGCTGTCGATAAATACCGGTATGTCATATCCAAAGAACAAATGCTTATTAAGCGTGCATCCACTCAGGATCTGGCGTCTTACCTGGGCATTACACAGCGATCGCTTACACGTGCAAAGAGACAACTGCTCAGGTTTAACCTATTATAGGACAAATGTCCTTATTCAATCCTGATCAGGAATGTAGTTTTGCAAAAAAAAAGATGTTGCGTCGAATTGCTCCCAAAGTTTATCAGATCTCATTGATGCCGCGAAATAGTATTAACTGTTATATTATAGAGAATATATTGGTAGACTCTGGGATACGGAGTTCGTATAATACTATAAAAAAAGCGCTTCAGAAAATACCTGTAACATGTACTAACCCACGCACATGCAGATCACCAGGGCTGTAGTGATGAGATATGTGATGAGTTTTCAATCCCGTTGATTTGTCACCCTGACGAAGTTCTCAGAACCCAAACTGGTATGGTAACTTCTGATTATCCAACGCCGCAGCATTGGATGGCACAACTACAGCAAAAGTATTGGGCAGGTCAGGGGCATAAAGTAGATCGGACTGTAGTTGAAAATGATCGTATAGGAAACTTTCGGGTAATAGAAACACCCGGACATTCGGCAGGTCATATTTCTTTATTCCGTGAGAAAGATGGAGTATTGATAATAGGAGATGCAGCGACTAATATGAACCTGCTAACTACAGCAGTTGGTCTGCGGCTTCCACCAAAGATATTCACTTCAGATCAGCAGCGCAATATCCAATCTCTCGAGAAGTTAGCTCAATTGAACCCTAAAATTATCTGCTTCGGCCACGGACCTGTCATGCGAAACACAAATCGTAAGTTTGAACAATTTGTTGATAAATGCAGTGTTGCTCTCTTTAAATAAGATAAAAAATCTAAGAAAAACTTTACTCTTGTACATTTTCTAATTGTCTTGTAGGAGAAATACTTTAATAAATTAATTACTTATTTTTGTGGATCGTATGATGAACAAAATTAAGAAGATAAACGTTTTTTTCAGTACAGGACGCATTTTGGCATTTCTGTGTCTATTTTTTTATAATTTTTTTTATACGCAGACCAAAAATGATGTTGTATTGCTGAGAGATGAGATTCTTAACAAAATGCAGTATGAAAATAAGAATGTAGAAGAACTTTTTAAGTATTATTCTAAAATAGCTCCATATGATTCAAAAATTTTAAATGTCAAATTTTTGCTTCTTAAAGGAGATTATGAGACGGCTCTGAATGGCTTGTTTGGATTGAAACCTTTGGCAATAGCAAATAAAAATTCAGAGAAGTTTTTTCAGTATCAATGTCTTTACGGACAGGTTTGTCAAAAATTGGGGCTTAAAGCTGAAGTTGAAAGTATTAAGAGTTATCTTTTGACTTCCAAATATTTAAAACAAAGTATTTTTGTAGATTTAGCAGTTGACAAAAATAGTTTTGACATTTTTCCATTCAACATCAGATTGGCACTTTTGAGATCCGCCATAAAAGATTATAATGAAAACAATAATACAACGGGGCTCTTTCAGGCAAATTTTTGGCTTGCAGAAATTTTGCAAAATAATCGTTCTCAATCTGGAATTGCTTTAGAGACGGCGTTGTCATTAGGAAATAAAGTTGATTCCGAACTGTATTCCAAAATATTTACGGATAATTATATTTCAAAAAATTATGCGAAGCAGGGTAATTTTAGAAAAGCATTTGATTTATTGGAACCGTACCAAAACACATTTGCAGAACTCTCTGATGTCAATTTCAAGGCAGATTACTTAAAGAACTTAGCCATATCCTCAGCCAATGTGCAAGCTTTTGGAAATTTGAATCGTATTAATTTATCTTACTTTCAAATAGTTGAAAACCAAAATGCTGAAATGGCTTCAGCGAGAGCTATTCTTATTAATAATATCAAGAAAGAAAATGAAGAAAAGCTGATATCAAATAATGATTTATTCAGAAATATCTGTATTTCAATTTTTGTTTTTTTAATCTGCTTAATATCAATCTATTATTTTTACAGAATCAAGAAAAAGAGGGCAAAAAAGTCTGCTACTGAGGAGGAGGATGCGAAAAATTTCGTCATACCGGATAAGACTGAGAAGAGAATATTAAGCAAACTGGAAGAGTTCGAGAAAAGTCAGAAATATATTCAGAAAAAAGTTTCTCTGAAGATGCTGGCTCAACAATTTGATACCAATCCAACATACCTTTCTGAGATCATCAACAAACACAAAAACTCGAATTACAATGCTTACATCAATAATCTTAGAATCGATTATATAGTCTCTAAAATCAATGAAAATCCGGAATATAGAAAATATAAAGTGAGTTACCTTGCAGATGAATGTGGGTTTTCTTCACACAGCCTTTTCACAACGGTATTTAAAAACAGAATGAATCTTTCACCCACGGAATATCTTCAAAAATTGAACGAATGACAAGATTACTTCACATATTGCTTCTGTTTGTCTGTCTAAAAACTTTTGCACAAAACACTGAAAATAAACAGTTGAAACGTGCAACAGATCTCCTATTCAGTGATCCTGAAAAATCGGCGAAAATCTCGGAGAAAGCGTTTGCGGAAGCTAAAAATTACAATGAGAAAATCAAGGCACTATCCAAATTGGTTAATGCTCAAATGGTGTTGGGAGATATTAGCCAGGTCATTAATAATTCAAGTCTAGGCATTAAATTATCTAAGGAGAAAAACGATACCATCAATCAGATTCGTTTTCTTTCTATGTTAGGTAATCAGTACCAGCAACTAAATATGAATACTGATGCTAAAAAGAATCTTGATGAGGCGGAAAACCTTATAAACATAGTTCATCTTCCACAGAATCTTCTATTTATCTCAGGCAATGTTTATAATGTTAAAGGTATTGTATTCAAAAATGAACTTAATTGTGAGTTTGCTGTCAAATATTTTAATAAAGCCCTTGAAGTCTATAATAAACTGCCGTACGAAGAGGTTGTGGTAACGAATAAGCTTCTCATAGATATTCAAAAAGCAGTTTGCCTGGAGGCACTTGGAAACTCAAAAGAAGCTGAAAGTATCTATAAATCAATTCTGGAAAGGGATGTTCGGGGTATAGGTTATAATAAATATTATGCGTCTTTAGGTCTGGCTGATATTTATTTGAAAAGAAAAGAAATTGATAATGCAGATAAAATGTTACAGAGTGTCAATATCAATGAATTTAAACAATACGATGCCGAACTCACAAGTCTTTTTTATAAATTAAAAGCACAGAGCAGTTACTTGAAAAATGACTCCAAATCGTATCTTTATTATTTTGAAAAGTATAATGAAAATTACAGAGAGATTTCGCAATCGCAGAATCAAATTATTTCTCGTTTAGAAAATATTTATGATACCAATTTATCAGAAAATAGCAGTTCTATATGGATGCGAAATCTGAGTCTTTTATCAATATTTCTTATAATATTTGTATCTGTAGTTGTGTTTTTTCATCATAAATTGAAGAAAGATGGGATTATATAGAAAATCATAAATTTTAAAAGTAACAATAATTAGCACAGTACTTTACGTATAGATTTATACTTTCATATTTATTCAAATTTGATAATTGTGACAGTCTATTTCTATGATCGTAGCTTTCACAATGATAATTTAGAGGTCTGAAGTCCAAGGGTAATTCATCTACACAAAGCACCGCCTTGCAGATAATTTTTCTTGGATATTTTCAAATGAATCGACAGGCTTACTAACAATTATCAATATGAAAAAAATCAACTTTTTGGCAATCATTTTAGGCGGACTTCTATCAGCACAGACCACTTTTACATTAGTGAAAGACATTAATCCTGGAACAGCCAATTCCGCACCCTCTAATTTTGCAATTCTTAACGGGAAACTTTACTTTAGCGCCAATTACAGTCCTACGGGTTCCGCAATTGGTACTGAACTTTGGGAGTCGGATGGAACAAGTGAGGGAACAAAACTGGTTGTGGATGCCAATCCGGGTGCGTTTTCATCTGGACCAACCAATCTTTTTGCATTTAATAACAAACTTTATTTTACTGCAACTCTGAATGTCAATGGAACTAATGTTTCCGGAGCACTCGCTTCCTATGACAATGTTGATGGTCTTAAAACAGTATCTACAACGGCAAAATTTGCCGCCAATTTCACAAAAATAGGCAACGGACTTTATTTCAAAGCTACTAATAGTAATGTAACGCCCAATACCCAAAGGCTTTTTTATCTTGATGAAACTTCTCAGGCGGTTATAGCAGATGATGATACCAATGTAATGATCATTGGAAGTTTTGGAGATAGATTGCTCGCCAATGCGCAGTTTAAGACCGCAACCAACCCTAACCTGTATCAGCTTTTTGAATTTAATGGGACGTCTTTTAGTAATTTAAAAACGATTAATCCATCAGCTACAGCATACCCTCAGAACTTTTTCTACAGTGCATCTATGGGAAAAACTTTTTTTGGAGCCAATGGAGGGAACGGAGTAGAACTATGGATGACAGATGGAACCAATGAAGGAACAGTATTGATTAAAGATATTAATACATTTAGTCCTACAGCAGGGTCTAGTCCTAATAATTTTACTGAATATAACGGTAAAGTGTATTTTTCTGCATCGGACGGAGCTACATCCGGCACAGAACTTTGGGTGACGGATGGCACCGAACAAGGTACTCATATTTTTAAAGATTTAATTCCTGGATCAGGGAGTTCTTTTCCTGAAAAAATGGTCGTCTTTAAAACTAAGCTTTATTTTCTAGCGAGTGGTACAACAGGGGATAAACAGATTTGGGAAACGGATGGAACTGAAAGTGGGACCAAAATGGTTGCAACTTTAGCAGCAGCATCCGGTATGCTTGTATACAATGATGATTTATATGTTTCTGCAAGGATATCATCTACTGATCAAGCAGGTATAGAGCTTTATAAGGTTAATCTTGCAACGGAAACACTTGGGATCTCTTCTGATTCTACTAAAAAACTTAATATTTATCCTAATCCTTCAAAAGGTGAAATTAATATTGGTAATCTGAAGTCCGGAAGTTTTAAACTCTATGAAATATCTGGAAAGCTTCTAAAAAATGGTGTATTCAATAATAATAAAATTACAGTGCAGGCTTTACCAGGAACCTATATTTTAAAAATAACATCTGATGATAAGAAGTTAACTACTTCTGAAAAAGTGATTATACAATAATTCTAAAGATTTAATTATATGAAGAAAATATTTTTACCATTGCTATTCTTAGCTAATTTGATAGATGCTCAAAGCATTACATTGCTAAAAGATATCAATCCGGGCGCAAATCCTTCCACGCCCGCTGAATTTTTTAAGTTGGATGGAAAACTCTATTTCAATGCCAACAACCCCACTTACGGCACAGAACTCTGGTCTACAGATGGAACTTCGGGAGGAACGAATCTGGTGCTCGATCTCAATCCAGGGACAGCAAGCTCATTGCCAACCTCTTTACTTAATTATAACAATAAATTGCATTTCAAGACCTTAATTGGAGCTACTGGACTATATTCGTATGATAGTAGTACAGGCTCAGCAACTCTGATACCTGGGATGCCGACTGCTTCAAATTTTCTAGTGGCAGAAGGGAAAATATTCTTTAGACAAAATACTAAATTCTCCTATTTTTTCCAAGGTACAGTCACTGAAATTGACACGCCAGTGATTGTTAACGGGCAAATGGGCGCGGTCAATGGAAAGATCATAACCGGAGCTTCTGCAACATCGGCAACAAATAATTTGCAGCTATACGTTTATGATGGAAATACGGTGTCTCTTTTGAAGGTCATCAACCCAAATGCTACTGCAAACCCTCAGAACTTCTATTACAGCAGTAATCTCAATACATTATTCTTCACAGCAGGTTCCAATACTGCTGGATTTGAGCTTTGGAAAACAGACGGAACAGCAGACGGAACGGTACAGGTTAAGAATATCAATCCTGGAACATCCAACTCGTTTCCAGGCAACTTTAAACAGATCGGCAATAAAGTATTCTTTGCCGCCAACAACGGCACCAATGGAAATGAGCTATGGGTAACAGACGGCACAGAAGAAGGTACTGTATTGGTAAAAGATATTAATCCTGGGTCATCTGCTTCCAATCCAAATAATCTTGTGGAAGTTAATGGTAAATTATACTTTTTAGCCAGTGACGGTTCCGGAGAAGCGAGACTGTGGGAAAGTGACGGTACAGCAGACGGTACAAAAATGACGTTGGAACTTAAGCCTGGTTATACCAATTTCGTGCTTGGCAAAATGGAGGAGTACAATGGTGCTCTTTATCTGTCGGCAAAGCTTAGCGTTAGTCAAGGGCAGGAGTTGTATAAAATCGAGGTTCCTACAGAAAATCTAAATGTCGGGAATCAAAACAAAAAAGAAATTAGCATTTATCCAAATCCTACAAACGGAAAATTGTTCTTCAATGGTCTTGAAAAAGGAACTTATGATCTCTATGATGTAAATGGAAGGCTTGTAAAAAAAGAAGGAAATATTATAAACAGTACGTTGCAGCTCAATGTACCGAAAGGTAACTATGTTCTGGTTACAAAAACAATCGACGGTTCTCTTAAAACAAATAAAATAATTGTAAAATAATGAAAAAATTAATATTGATATTAACTGTTTTTATGAGTGCTTACACTTCAAAAACAGGAGCTCAAACCATTAATTTTCCAGACGAGAATTTTCTGGAATATCTTCTGCTATATACCAGCATAGATGCCAATCAGGACGGTGAAATACAGGTAAGTGAAGCTGAAGCTTACACGGGAGACCTAACCATTACCCAAAAGATAAGTAATGTTACGGGAATAGAATATTTTAAGAATATCACATCACTTACATTTAATAAGTCGCCTGTTAGCACATTAAATATTTCCAATAACAAACTTCTGACAAAACTTTTTATTGAGGGATCAAATCTCTCAAATCTTGATCTTAGTTCCAACAGCAGGCTTGTCAATATGGATATCAAAAATAATAGTTTATTGGCTCAACTAACCTTAGGTCAGCATCCTCAGCTTCAGTATGCCAGCCTTATGTTCAACAACATTTCATCTATCAATGTAACACAATGCCCGATGCTAACTTTTCTTTTTATGGCATCCAATAACTTATCAAGCATTGACGTAACCAATAACCCGAGGCTTGCAGAACTTAATCTTGGTTCCAATCATCTGACTTCACTGGATCTGACTAAAAATACCAGATTGACCTATCTCCATGTAGGCCTTAATAAACTTCAGCAGCTTAACGTATCTAATAATAAACTGTTAGATACTTTTATGATACAGGGAAATCCTATGACATCAATTGATATTAGTAAGCTTGAGTTCTTGAGATCATTTGTGATGGACAGCACGGGTATTACTGCGATAGATCTTACGCCACATAATATGCTTCAGTTTTTCTATGCGAGCTACTCACAACTTACCGAAGTTGACGCTTCTAAGAATAACGCTTTGATATACGTGAATGCAGTTGAAAATCAAAAGATGAAATTCATCAACGTCAAAAATGGTAATAATACAAATGCTATCGGTTTTTTTGCCATAAACAGCCCTAGCCTGAAGTGCATACAGGTCGATGATGTTGCTTATAGTTCTTCACAACAACTTTGGCAAAAGGATGCCACTACTGTTTATGCCACTGATTGTAGCAGCATAATGGCAACTAACGAGTCAAGAAATCTGACAAAAATTTCTGTCTATCCAAATCCGACTTCTGATTATCTTTTTCTGCAAAAAGAAGCAAAAGATATTAGCATTTTCAATGCTGCAGGGCAGATGGTTGCGAGTTTCAGAAAGACAAAAATGGTAGATGTGAGCTATCTTCCTGTTGGTAATTATGTTATTAATGTGACAGATTCCGATGGTGTAGTTTCATCACAAAAGATCATAAAAAAATAAGTATTCAAAAATGAAATTATATATTCAAAATACAATAAAGTTAACGGTTGCAGCTATAGCATTGATGACTAGTAATTATGCCCTTGCCCAAAGTAATGACAGAGATATTATCGAGCAATATCTTGCGGCTGGCAAAACAACATTTGGAAAAACTTTTGACATTGTTCACACCGCCCAGAGAAAAAATTCTGAAGGTACCATAATCAACATCCAGCAGACTTACAACGGTGTGCCTGTTTATGGCGCCATATCTTCCGTATTGGTTCGTGATAATTCGGTAAAGTACATGTCGGACAATTTTATGGAAATTCCGGGGAATGTCTCTTTGTCGAAACCTTCTTTTGATATCAGAAAATATTTTTCTACTATCCTGTCTTCAGAAAAGTTAGCTGGTAATCTTACTGACTATACTTTTGAAGGACGTAAAAATAACACCGTCGTTTCCAAATTGGTTTATTTCCCTACAGATAAAGGAAGTATGCAGCTAGCGTATGCTATTAACTTTTTTGAGAAAGGAACCAATAATTACTGGGACATCATAATTGATGCAAACACAGGTAAAGTCATCGGAAAAACAAATCTGACGGTGTCTTGCCAGTTTCACGATCATTCATTTTCGTTAGAACATCAATTGGACACTTCTGGAAAATCAGATAATGTATCAATTTCAAAAGTTGCGAATAATAATTCTTCTGTTGTAGATAACGCTTCATACAGAGTATATGCACTTCCCATAGAATCGCCAAATTTTGGACAGCGTACTTTAGAGAGCAATCCTTGGCTTTTGGATGCTTCTCCTCTTGGTTGGCAAAATGATGGTGACGAATCCTACGATATTACACGAGGCAACAATGCTTATGCCTATTTGGATCTCAATGGATCCAATGATTTTGGAGCAAGTGCCAACGGAGGTTCTCAGAAATTATTTGATTTTCCTTTGGATTTGATTAAAACTCCGGATACCTACACCAATGCGGCGATAACCAACTTATTTTATGTCACCAATAAGATGCACGATATTTTTTACCGTTATGGATTTGATGAAGCTGGCCGCAACTTTCAGTCAAACAATTTTGACAAAGGTGAACCATTCACAGACTTTGATCCTGTTTTATCAGAAGCCAGAGATGGAGCGTCTCTTAATAATGCGAATTTTGCAACACCGCAAGATGGTTTTTCACCGAGAATGCAGATGTATTTATGGCGTTACGGTTATCTTATGAATTATAATGCGCCAAGCGATCTTGTCGGCAGAAAACCCGCATCTGGCTATAATGTTGATTTTGGGCCAGCTTTTCCTACCACTTCACCACTAACGGCTGATGTTGCAATAGCTGACCCTGCTGATGCATGTACAAACCTTAGCAATACAGATCTAACAGGAAAGTTTGCATTGATTCAAAGGGGAACATGCAACTTTGATGTTAAGTTCAAAAAAGCACAGGACAAAGGAGCAAAGGGCGTTATTATCTATAATCCTACGGCGTCTCAAAGTGTTATCAATATGAGCGGTACCGATTCTACAGTTAATATCCCAGGAGTCTTGGTTGATAATCAAGAAGGTGAATTGATCAAATCTAAATTAAATGCCGGAACAACAGTCAATGTCAGTTTCAAATACAACACTTTTGATATTGACGGAAGTTTAGATAATGGTGTTATTGCTCACGAGTATACCCACGGAATTTCCACCAGAAGCACTGGTAATGGTTACAGCTGTCTGAATACCAGTTACGCTAATGAGCAGATGGGAGAAGGGTGGTCCGATTTTTTTGCTTTGATGATTACCAGTAAAGCGGATGCGACAGCAGCCCATCCAAGATCCACAGGGTCCTTTGTAGCCAACCAAGGCGCTGATGGCTCGGGAATCAGACCAGCCAAATATTCCCCCGATTTCTCCATCAATGATTATACGTATGCTGATACCAATGGTAAATATCTAGATGCAGGAGATGGAAGTCTGTATGTTGATGTCCACGGTGTTGGTTTTATCTGGGCAACGATGCTTTGGGACCTTCATTGGAAATTCGCTGAGAAATATGGCTTTTCAAATGATATAGTCAATAATCCTGATTCCGGAAGTGGAAAAGTGATGAAATTGGTGATGGAAGCTCTCAAAATACAAGGCTGTTATCCTAATTTTGTGACTGGACGAGATGCTATTTTGGCTGCTGATGCCAATCTAAATAATGGCGAAAACAAATGTATGATCTGGAATACCTTCGCAAGAAGAGGTTTAGGAGTCAATGCTAAAACTGGATTGACGAGGGGGACATTGCCAGGTGCGATTTCAGATCAGGTTGAAGATTATACTGTTCCGGCAGAATGTTCTCTGGGAACTGCAGAAGTAGTTACTACCAAGAAAGTTACATTATATCCTAACCCTGCAAACAAAGAGGTTTTCATCAAAACAAACGGTGTAAAGATCTTAGGTAAAATCAAAGTTTCCATATTTGATCTATCAGGTAAAAAAATTGATGAACAAATCATTGATTCCAATGCCGATCAACCTGTAAACACGACAGGTTTGCCAAGCGGTGTCTATCTGATAAGCGGTGATGGTATTGGTCTAAATTTCAGCAGTAAGTTGATTATCAATAAATAGATTTTATCTTGACAAAAGCCAAATGGCGCCAACTGAAGACAGTTGGCGCCATTTGGCTTTTGGTGAACTTGACCGGACTTTATTCAAACCATTTATTAGTAGATATAGATGATATGTTCAGGTTCTAAACAATTAATAATATTAGTAGAAATGTGGGAAATTAGCTAGAATTTGACTTAGATTTTTTCGTTCATCAGCTTGTATCAAAAAATGAATTCAAACTTAAATGATAGACTCTTAGATAGTAAATAAATTATTGATATAAAAGAAGGCGAGTTGCCCCGCCTTAAATGTTTTGTTCGTTATTATTTATTGTTTTTAAATGAATTCACGAAACATTTAGAAATAAAAATACCCCGCAGGTAGGCGAGGCGCTAAATGTTTTCACAACGGAATAATCCTTATTGTGAATTGCTTTCGGATACAAATCTAAAAATTATTTTTTTAACTGTTTTATGGTTTTCCGTAAAATAATTATTTTTTTTCTCTTTATTTTTATGCTTTATCAAAACTAAAATAGCTATGACAAAAAATATACTTGGATTGGACTTGGGAGTTTCATCAATAGGGTGGGCTGTTGTTCAGGAAGATTCTAAAAATCCTGAAAACAATAAAATCATCAAATTAGGAGTTCGTGTGAATCCATTGACTGTTGATGAGCAACTGAATTTCGAAAAAGGAAAACCTATTACTACGAATGCCGGAAGAACTTTAGCAAGAAGTGCAAGAAGAAATCTTCAAAGATTTAAGCTAAGAAGAGTCAATCTTATTGATGTTTTAAAGAAAAACAATATTCTTAAAGAAACCGACTTATTGACGGAAGTTGGCAAAAACTCAACATTTCAGACTCAGGAAATAAGAGCAATATCAGCGAGACAAAAAATAGAACTTTCTGAATTTGCCCGGGTTTTACTTTTAATTAATAAGAAAAGAGGGTATAAAAGCAGCCGTAAAGCCAAAAACGAAGAGGAGGGACAAATTATAGACGGAATGGCTGTTGCTAAAAAATTGTATGAAGAAAACCAAACGCCCGGAGAATATTCTTATCAACTTTTACAACAAGGTAAAAAGCAACTGCCGGATTTTTACCGTTCAGATTTACAGGCAGAATTTGATAAAATCTGGAATTTTCAGAAACAGTTTAATCCTGAAATTTTTACTAATGAACTTTACGAAAGACTTCAGGGTAAAAATAGAAATGCAACCTGGAAAGAATTAGAAATTCCGTTTTCTCTTGTTGGTATCAAACAAATTGGGACAATGCAAGAGAAAAAGATAGAAAGATATCTTTGGAGAAGTGAAGCTGTGAAAAAACAATTGGATTTTGAAAGTCTGGCTGTTGTTTTTCAGGAGATTAACAGTAACCTCAATAATTCCAGCGGTTATCTTGGCGCAATCAGTGACAGAAGTAAAGAATTATATTTCAATAATCAGACGGTTGGAGAATATTTATATAATCAATTAAAAATTAATCCTCATACAAAACTTAAAAATCAGGTTTTCTATCGACAAGATTACTTGGATGAATTTGAAAAAATATGGGAAACTCAGGCAAAATATCATAAAGAATTAACCAAAGAATTAAAAGAGGAAATTCGTGATATTGTTATTTTTTATCAGAGAAAACTTAAATCTCAGAAAGGGTTAATCAGTATTTGTGAATTTGAAAACAGAGAAATTGAAATCACAGAAAACGGAAAAATTAAAAAGAAAACGGTTGGTTTAAAAGTAGCTCCAAAATCTTCTCCTTTATTTCAGGAATTTAAAATTTGGCAGGTTCTGAACAATTTACAGTTTCAGAATTTAGAAACAAAAGAAATTTTTCCGATTGATTTGGATTTTAAACAGTCGATTTTTGATGAGGTTAACATTAAAGGAAAGCTTTCTGCAAAAGATGTTTTAGATATTGTCGGTTATTCAGGAAAAGAATGGAAAACTAACTTTAAAGATATTGAAGGAAATTATACCAATGAGAATTTCTATACCGCTTTTTTGAAAATAATTGCCAGTGAAGGAATAGAGTTTCCAAAAGAATTTAAACTGACGATTGATGATGAAATCAAAGTTTCCAAAATAAATGCTTCTGCAGAAATTATAAAACTATTTGTCAGAGAAAAGTTTTCAGAATTAGGAATTGATACTTCTGTTTTGGATTTTAATCCAGAATTGGAAGGAAGTGATTTTGAAAAACAAGCTTCTTATCAATTGTGGCATTTGTTATATTCTTACGAGGGTGATGATTCTCCTTCGGGAAATGAAAAATTGTATGAATTGCTAGAAAAGAAGTTTGGTTTCAAAAAAGAACATTCCAAAATATTGGCGGAAATTGGTTTTCCTCGGGATTATGGCAGTCTGAGTTCTAAGGCAATGCGAAAGATTTATCCTTACATCAAAGAACATAAATACAGCGACGCTTGTAATTATGCAGGTTATAATCATTCTAAAAATTCATTGACCAAAGAACAATTGGAAAATCGGGTTTTAAAAGAGCAATTAGATATTCTTCCAAAAAACTCATTGCGAAATCCTGTGGTTGAAAAGATTTTGAATCAAATGATCAATCTTGTCAATGAAGTTTCAAAAGAATACGGAAGACCCGATGAAATAAGAATTGAGTTGGCGAGAGAGCTCAAGCTTAATGCAGAAGAGCGTGCTAAAATGACTTCTGAAATTAACAAAGCTACCATACAGCATCAGAAATATGCAGAGGTTTTGCAAAGGGAATTTGGTATAAAGAGTCCTTCTAGAAATGATATTATCCGATATAAATTGTATTTGGAACTATCCAATAATGGTTATAAAGATTTATACACCGATGTAAAAATTGAAAGAGAAAATTTATTCACAGACAAATATGATATTGATCACATCATTCCACAATCGCGATTCTTTGATGATAGTTTCTCCAATAAAGTTTTAGTTCCAAGAAGTGCTAATCTAAAAAAAGGAAATTCTACAGCTTTCGATTATCTTGAAAATGAAGGAAAAGAAAAATTAGAGAAGTTCCTCAATGTTATAAAAGATCTTTATGATAAAGGAATTATTACCAAAGCAAAGTATGAAAAACTGCAGAAAAAGGGCTTTGAAATAGGAGACGGTTTCATCGAAAGAGATTTACGAAACACACAATACATCGCCAAAAAAGCCAAAGAAATACTTTTTGGAATAACCAATTCTGTTGTTTCCACTTCGGGAAGAATTACAGATAAGCTTCGAGAAGATTGGAATCTTGTCAATACAATGAAAGAGCTTAATTTGGACAAATACAGAAAATTAGGTCTTACAGAAACGGTTATTAATTCAAAAGGAGAGGAGAAGCAAAGAATTGTAGACTGGACTAAAAGAAATGACCATCGTCATCACGCAATGGATGCTTTAACAGTGGCTTTTACGACCCATAATCATATTCAGTATCTGAATTATTTAAATGCAAGAAAAGACGAAAAGCATAAAGAACATCAGAATATTTTTGCTATTGAAAGTTTAATTACCAAAGTATTTGAAAAGAAAAATGGTAACAAGGAAAGGAGATTTAAAGAACCTATTATAAATTTTAGAATTGATGCTAAAAAACACTTAGATGAGGTGCTGATTTCTCATAAAGCTAAAAATAAAGTTGTCACTAAGAATATCAATAAAATAAAGAAAAAAGGAAGTGTCGTTGCAAAAACCGAACTGACACCAAGAGGGCAGCTTCATAAAGAAACCATATATGGAAGCTCGAAATTTCTTAAAACGAAAGATGAAAAAGTATCAGGAAAGTTTGATTTAGAAACCATCAATAAAGTTCAGAATGAAAAATTTCGAAATGCATTATTAGCGAGATTACAGGAATTTGATGGAGATTCTAAAAAAGCATTTACCGGGAAAAATGTAATTTCCAAAAATCCAATCTTTCTTAATGAAGAAAAGACGGAGCAATTGCCTGAAACTGTCACTTTAGCTTGGTATGAAACAGGTTACACCATTAGAAAAGTTGTGAATCCTGATAATTTTAAAGATTACAAAAACATTGAAAAAGTTATTGATAAAGGAGTTCGTGAAATTTTAATGAATAGATTGAAAGAATTTAATGGAAATTCTAAAGAAGCTTTTTCTGATTTGGATAAGAATCCGATTTGGCTCAATAAATCTAAAGGAATTGCTGTAAAAACCGTGACAATTAACGGAATTAATAATGCCGAAGCTTTACACTATAAAAAAGATCATTTTGGGAAAGAGCTATTAGATGAAAATGGAAATAAGATAGCGGTTGATTTCGTAAGTACGGGCAATAATCACCACGTTGGTATTTATGAAGACGAACGTGGAAATCTGCAGGAAAAAGTAGTAAGTTTCTATGAAGCAGTTGAAAGAGTGAATCAGGGACTTACGATAATTGATAAAGATTATAATGCTGATTTGGGCTGGAAGTTTCTTTTTACAATGAAACAAAATGAAATGTTTTTATTTCCATTAGAAGATTTTAACCCAAAAGAAATTGATTTGTTTGATGAAAAGAATCTGAGCTTGATTTCTAAGAATTTGTTTAGGGTGCAGAAGATTGGTACAAAAGACTATTGGTTTAGACATCATTTAGAAACAAAAATTGAAGAACATCCTAATCTTATTAATGTTACTTATAAGAGATTAAGAAATCCTAGTTCGTTAATTTATACTGTTAAGATACGTTTAAATCATTTGGGGAAAATTGTTCAGTTCGGTGAATATTAAAATTTTTAAATATGATTACCCGCTCCATCTACATCGGCAATCCCGCTTACCTCAAATTAAAAGACGAGCAGATGAAAATCCTATGTCCGGAAACCAAGACGGAAAAGGGGAGTGTTCCTGTGGAAGATTTGGGACTTTTAATGTTGGATCATTTTCAGATTACGATTTCTCATAATCTAATCCAAAAAATGATGGGGAATAATGTGGTGGTGGTAAGTTGTGATTCTCATCATCTTCCACACGGAATTATGTTGCCGCTGTATGGGCATACTGAACATTCAGATCGGGTAAAAGATCAGTTGGAAGCCAGCGAACCACTGAAAAAGCAGCTTTGGAAACAGACTGTCGAATGTAAGATTGAAAATCAGAAAAATGTTTTAATAAGATTGGGAAATTATTACGAGCCTATGATTGAATATCAGAAAAATGTAAAGTCCGGCGATATCACCAATATGGAAGGTATTGCAGCGCAGCATTACTGGAAATATTTAATCAGCCTTGATTTTCTTCGACAACGTTTTGGGGATTCACCCAATCAGTTTTTCAATTTCGGTTACGCTGTCCTGAGAAGTATTGTTGCGAGGGCTATTGTAGAAACCGGCTTACTTCCTGTTTTGGGAATTTTCCATAAGAATAAATACAATCCGTATTGTCTTGCAGATGATTTAATGGAACCTTACCGACCGTTTGTTGACCTTTTGGTGATGCAATGGCTAAAAATAAATCCTGAAACAGAAGAATTGACGAAAGAATTTAAAGCACATATTCTGCAGATTGCGACCAAAGATGTGATGATTGACAATAAAACAAGACCTTTGTTGGTGGCTGTGAAAACGACGGCTTCATCGCTTTATAAATGTTATACCGGCGAAAAAAGACTGATTTCTTATCCTGAACTGATATGAATGCCGAAAGGTTTAATGCATACCGAATTATGTGGGTTTTAGTATTATACGACTTGCCGACTGAGACCAAAGCTAATATGAAAGATGCTAATCGATTTCGTAAGGCTTTGATTGATGATGGTTTTACATTATTTCAGTTTTCGATGTATGTACGCCATTGTCCGAGCCGGGAAAATGCGGAAGTTCATATCAAAAGAGTAAAATTTATGCTCCCAAAAGCAGGGAAAGTTGCCATTATGTGCATTACAGATAAACAGTTTGGTGATATTGAAATCTTCTTCGCCAGAAATAAAGAAGAACCGCCACCAACCTTCCAGCAACTCGAATTATTCTGATTTTTCGAATCCTAAACAATTAATAAACCCACTGTAATTCAGTGGGTTAAATTTTGAGGTTGTGTTGTATCTCAAAGATACGGAAAAATGAAAGCAATTCACAACTCAGCTGATTACGCAATGAAAGCGGTTAATGTTGTGTTGTATCTCAAAGATACGGAAAAATGAAAGCAATTCACAACAGGCGACGGGATTTACGCTATTATTCGAATGTTGTGTTGTATCTCAAAGATACGGAAAAATGAAAGCAATTCACAACGCGTTTATTAAATGGTACTGAAATTCAAAAGTTGTGTTGTATCTCAAAGATACGGAAAAATGAAAGCAATTCACAACTATACCATTTAACACGTGAGGCGTAAGTTTGTTGTGTTGTATCTCAAAGATACGGAAAAATGAAAGCAATTCACAACTATAATTAACTTTCAACCCCCAACCAGAATGTTGTGTTGTATCTCAAAGATACGGAAAAATGAAAGCAATTCACAACATTTCATTAACAAGCTTATCCTGGATTGGTGTTGTGTTGTATCTCAAAGATACGGAAAAATGAAAGCAATTCACAACCCATTGATTGATAAAAAGCCAAGTCATCTTGTTGTGTTGTATCTCAAAGATACGGAAAAATGAAAGCAATTCACAACTAGTTGGTGTCAATATAAGCATTCACGCCAGTTGTGTTGTATCTCAAAGATACGGAAAAATGAAAGCAATTCACAACTATTTGAATATAGTTATCTCCATCGAAATAGTTGTGTTGTATCTCAAAGATACGGAAAAATGAAAGCAATTCACAACGCTAAAGGAAATTCATTCAAAAATCTCTCTGTTGTGTTGTATCTCAAAGATACGGAAAAATGAAAGCAATTCACAACAGAAATTGCGCTTCTACAAGTGATATTATCGTTGTGTTGTATCTCAAAGATACGGAAAAATGAAAGCAATTCACAACATGTGATAAGTCATAAGATTGAATATTTTTGTTGTGTTGTATCTCAAAGATACGGAAAAATGAAAGCAATTCACAACAAAACTGTAAAGGTAATGTTTCTCTATTTTGTTGTGTTGTATCTCAAAGATACGGAAAAATGAAAGCAATTCACAACCTGTGTATGTAGGCTATTACGGGACTGATGGTTGTGTTGTATCTCAAAGATACGGAAAAATGAAAGCAATTCACAACTTTAACCGCGTTACCGTGCTTCTTCATACTGTTGTGTTGTATCTCAAAGATACGGAAAAATGAAAGCAATTCACAACTAATGTTAAAGAGCTAGAATTTAGTAATAAGTTGTGTTGTATCTCAAAGATACGGAAAAATGAAAGCAATTCACAACCGGTAATTCGTTAAGTTTTTGAGAAACTTTGTTGTGTTGTATCTCAAAGATACGGAAAAATGAAAGCAATTCACAACATATGAAAAGTATAGGTGTAAAAAGATTATGGTTGATACAAATAACAGCTTAATTTTTTCAGAAATAATCTTGATAGATTTCAGATTAATAAAAAATTTTACCCTTTCTAATCATAAGAAGACCTTCACTTTCCAATTGTTTGATTGTTCTTATAACGGTTTCCACTCTTAAGCCTGTAAGTGATGCAATTTGCTGTCTTGTAAGCAATACTTCATCCGGATCGGTTGATTCATTTGATATTTTTAAATACCGAAGTAAATTTATAGTTTTCTCAGCAGGACTTTCTAAAGCAAATCCCTTCATCATATAGGTATAATGCAAGCTTTCGGCAATACTTTCATAGAGAACTCGTAGAATAGCTGGATTATCCTTCAGCATTATATCAAAATCCGATTTTTGCAAGATTAAAATCCGACAATCCTCTATTGCAATAGCACTTACCGAATATTGATGTTTTAAGAATAGGAACAATTCTCCCAAGCAATCTCCCTGATTAGATATATTGTGAATAAACTCATGGCCCGGCTTTTTCTGACTAACAATTTTTACACTTCCGGTTAGAAGCTGAAAATAGGAGAGTGCTTCTGTATTTTCCTGAAACACAAACTGATTCTTGGTATAATCTACAATTTTAGCACCAGAACTCATCAAAAGGTCTTCGTTTATCAGCATATGTCATATCTTCTAATCATTCAGGGCAAGCAGCTGCTTTCTAGTTGGTAAGGCTAAGAACAAAATATGAATGGAGTACAAGGCATTATAGGTTTAAAAATATTAAGACCATTTATCATCGTGCTCATTTCTTTTAATCTCTCTATTTATCTCGTCCACGTATGGTAATGGAAGCAGATATGTTTCATCAATATATTTTAAAATAGTTTGATTGGTGTCATTATCAATCTTTCTGATAAAAAGCTGATTCCTTTTTTTTAATGATTCAATAAAAGAAGTATGGTAAGAATTTTTATTAAAGATTATTTTTTCAATAGATGCCCTTTTATCATCATTTACCACAATATCTTTAAAAACAGTATTCATAAGAACCGTCTGAAAAAATGATTCTGCCGGTAAAAGTGTATGCAGGTAATAATCTTCAAAGTCCATCACCCGTTTATTGTTGGTCAAAAAAGAACAGGTTTCTCTTGTGAAAATAAACCATTTGCCTCCGATGTACGGTGTTACCCCTTCCATAAATGTTCTTCTATAAATTAATGAAGATATTTTATGGCTTAATTCGGTAAAATGATTCTGTATTCTCTTAAGCGTATCAGGTCTGTAAAATTTTTGGTCGTAATAGAACAAATAATTCCTGCCGTTATTAGCGGTAAGAAACTGACGAATAATATTCTGCGACTTTAACGGATAATCTTCGCCACTTAAGTTGATGAAATAATCCCATTCCGCGGTTACATTGAGTAAATATTCCATAGCATTGAGCTCTGCCTGAATAATACTGAAGCCTCCTGCCACAATATTCATACTCTCAAGAATATAGACATTGGGAAAATGGATGAGATATTGTTGAATTTCCTCCGTAAACTCTTCTTTGGCTTTTCTGTCTATATGAATCAGATAAAACTGATCACGGGTGTAGATTTTCTCAAACATTGCCTTAAAAACATCGGGTTTATGATGGATCATGATAAAATAAGCAATTCGGATCTGAGAATACGTTGGACTGTCTGACTTTCTTGTAAGGGGCTGGATTTGGGATGCTAAAGTTTGCATAGGCTGGAATTTTAAAATCATCCGCACTTTGCAAACAATTAGATTATGTGCGTAAGCTACGAATATATTTTTGATAATCAGTTAATTATATTGTATTGTTATTGGGTTGTTTTATTATACATTTGCAAAGTATCAATAAAAAAGGTTCCTGCCTCTGCTACTCTGCAATAATTTAAATCAGATTTTTATCATTCAGTTTTGCTTTTTCAGATTCCCGATTGTCAACTGATTTCTGTAAGGAAGGCTTTTATTTTTTAGCTTTCAATACGGAAAAAGTTTAAAGTAATGAAAAGCATATGGAATTAGTATTAATTCTTACCAATACAAATAATTCATTAAAAATGCACCTGCCGGAAAAAAGATCGGAAACTGCAAAAATTTATGATTAGTTTCAGGAATCTACAATTAATTAACCCCATAATCCGAGCGATTACAGAGTCGGGATATTCCCAACCTACTGAGATACAGAATGCTATAATTCCAAGTGTTTTAAAAAGAAAAGATGTTCTGGCTTCTGCACCCAAAGGAAGTGGAAAAAAATTAGCTTTTACGGTGCCGATATTACAATTGTTGGGAAGAAACCCTACTGAGCACACTAATATCCGGGTACTGATCATTGTTCCTACAGACGAAATCGGAGCTCAGACCGAAGAAAAGATTAAACAGTGCAGTAAATATCTTTCTCTTTTAACATTTAGAATTAATGATGAAAAGTCAGTTGAAAGTCAGCTTGCTGCCTTCAGAAAGAGAATAGATATATTAATTGCAACTCCCGAAGGACTTTTAGAGATTGCGAAAAAAAGACCTATCAATTTTTTAAAATTAGAAATTCTGGTTTTATATGATGCAGATAAAATGATTGAGAAAACATCAATCAACAGAATAAAAAATATTCAGAAACTAATTCCTAATCATATACAAGCTTTAATCTTTTGTACAGAAACTTCAGATTATCTAAAAAAATCTGTTTCTTCTTTTCTCAGAAATCCAGTAGAGATTGCGATAAACGCTAGGTCGGCATCAATAAAAAATATCTCGCAGTATGTATATTTTATTGAAAAAAGAGATAAGTCAGAGTTTTTGATTGATTTTCTCAGAAAAAGCAATATAAAAGGATTTATGGTTTTTACGCGCAGCAAATACATAGCCGATGAGTTGGTACAGCAGCTGGAAAATGCCGGTGTCAATATTGGATGGATTCATGGGAACAGATCAAATGCTGTGAGGAATAATGTAGTGGATGATTTCAAAAGCGGAAAAATTCAGGCTTTAGTCACTACAGATATTGCAGCAAAGGGAATCGATCTGGATAAGATATTTCATATCATCAACTTCGATCTTCCGGCTATTCCTCAAATGTATATACAAAGGATTGAAAGGATACGAAGGTTAGGAAGTGACGGTTCTTTAATATCATTCTGTACCGCAGATGAACACATGGATTTAAAAAATATCCAGAGTCTGATAGGTTTTACGATGCCTGTCGGTACATTTTAAAAATAAAGCTGTAAAGTTTACAGATTATACATACAATTTTAATAATAATTACAATGCAACAAGGCACAGTAAAGTTTTTCAATGAAGCAAAAGGCTTCGGATTTATTTCTCCTGCAGATGGGAGTAAGGACGTATTTGTACATTCTTCAGGGTTGGTTACAGGATCTATCCGTGAAAATGATAAAGTGAATTTTAATATTCAACAAGGCGACAGAGGTTTAAATGCTGTCAATGTGAAATTAGCATAAGGTGAAACGACTTCATGCTTACAAAAGTTAAAGCTTTTTTTCTCATCTTTAGTAGATTAGACTGTTTTTAATATTTGTTTGAATGAAATAGGGATATAACTACATCCGTTTTTTTCACGTTCATCCAACCTCTTGCAATTTTGCGAGAGGTTTTTAAATGATTTAATAGTACAATACTTTAATCTATTATTTTTATATAAAATGATTATTATCAACAATTTTGACGAATATAAATTGCTGGAGGGAACTATGGTCGGAGCATCATCTTGGCATAGGATCGATCAGAACCAAATTAACCTTTTTGCAGATGCCACTTTGGATCATCAGTGGATTCATACCGATGAAAAGAAAGCAGCAGAAGAAAGTCCCTATCATTCTACCATTGCCCATGGCTATTTAACACTTTCGTTGATTCCTTATCTCTGGAAGCAGATTGCTGAGGTCAGAAACATCAGTATGGAAATCAATTACGGAATAGAAATTTTTAGATTTGGCCAACCGGTAAAAGCTAATGATGAAGTAAGTCTTGAGGCAACTATTAAAACGGTAAACAATCTTAAAGGAACCATAAAAGTAGTGGTGGGCGCTAAACTGGTTATCAAAAACCAGGCAAAACCAGCTTATACGGGAGATGTGGTGTTTCTATATCATTTTTAGAAGGAAGGTAAATGTAAGTAGACCATAAGTGATATATTAATAATACTTTTTCTTCAACCACAAACTCGCCTTTACCAATAAGATAAGCACAGGAACTTCCACTAATGGTCCTATAACTCCTACGAAAGCCTGCGGAGAATCGATTCCGAAAACGGCTATTGCTACAGCTATCGCTAATTCAAAGTTGTTCCCTGTAGCGGTAAATGCGATTGAGGCATTTTTATCATAGGGGATATTTAAAGATTTATTGATAAAGAAGCTGACAAAAAACATCATTAAAAAATAGATAACCAACGGTACGGCAACTTTTATCACATCCATTGGCAGCTCCAATATTTTGTCTCCTTTCAGACTAAACATTATTACAATGGTAAATAGTAAAGCATACAATGTAACAGGTGATATTCTTGGAACAAATTTTCTATTATACCATTCTATACCTTTTGATTTGATAAGATAGTAACGACTTAGAAAGCCTGCCAAAAATGGAATCCCTAAATAAATCAATACACTTTCTGTAACATCTTTCATTGATACCGTTACGTTGAAGTTGGCCAGTCCTAATTTACCTGGCAATACATTGATGAACAGCCAAACTAAAAAGCTGTAAGAAACCACCTGAAAGATACTGTTCATTGCAACCAGCATAGCAGTGTATTCTCTGTTTGCTTTAGCTAAATCACTCCAAACGATAACCATTGCAATGCATCTCGCCAGGCCTATCAATATCAGGCCTGTCATATAATCGGGTTCATTTCTTAGAAATAAAACGGCTAATCCGAACATCAGCACCGTGCCGACAAACCAATTGAGAAATAATGAAAGACCTATTACTTTTTTATCTTTGAAAGCTTGGGGTAATAATGAATAATCAACTTTTGCCAAAGGTGGGTACATCATCAAAATAAGACCAACTGCCAATGGAATATTTGTCGTTCCTACGGACATTGCATTTGTAATTTGTGAAATTGAAGGAAAGAAATATCCTAAGCCTATACCTGCTACAATTGCAAGGAATATCCATAAGGTAAGGTAGCGGTCAAGAAATTTTAGCTTTGGTTGCATAAAAACTATTTTTTTATCTTAGAGAAAACGTAGAACATTTCAGAAGCAATATGCAAACTTCTTTCTGCATATACCAGTGGCTGCTGCGCTGTGTTATCGGAGATTTTAGGATCTTCGAATGTGATAGGGATTCTTTTCTCTGCTCCTGCTATGAAAGGACAACCACCGTCTGCTTGTGAACAGGTCAGAATTGCGGCAAAACCGGATGTAGGATTGAACGCACTATCATATCTTTTTGAAAATCCAATTATAGGTAACGAATCATCATTGTACTTGATAACATATACAGGGTTATTTTCATCCGCAATTTTGAAAATATTAAAGCCTTGATTTACGAGTGTCTCAGCCACTTTCGGAAATAGTGCTGTTTCTTCCGTACCTCCCGAATAACAATGTACATTTGGAATATTAAAATAGGCAGCTCCAACTTGCGCCCAGATTTGTGAGAGGTGGCTTCTGCGTGAATTATGGGTACAAATGAAATTGATGTTAATATCTTTTCCTTCATCCATTTTTTGCTGTACAAAATCAATTAATGGCTGCAATGTGATTTTTCTCTCCTCACTAATGCTTTGATGTTGCAATTGCTGTATAGTATTGGTTAATTCTGGATACATAGTCTTTATTTAAGCTTTATTCTTATTAATCTATTCCGATATTTTTGCTTCTACGTTCCATAAGGACGTTATCTTTCCAAATCCCATTTTTCTTACCGATCTTTTCTCGGTAACCTACTAATCGGAATCCGCATTTCTCGTGTAGCTTGATACTGCTTTCATTTTCAGCGAATATACCGGACTGTAATGTCCATATCCCGTTTTCTTCGCTTTGTTGGATTAATTCTGTCAAAAGAGTTTTTCCGATTCCTTTACCTCGTGCATCCGTTGCAACATAAACGCTTACTTCAGCTAAACCCGAATAGACACATCGGCTTGAAACCGGTGTCAAAGCGGTCCATCCCAACATTTTATTGTTATTAAAAATGCTGATTCTACAAAAATCGAGATGTGTTTTATCCCATTCCTCCCATTGTGGAGAATCGTTCTGAAAAGTAGCTATATTGGTTGCTAATCCCTGTTTGTAGATTTCTATGACTTCCGAAAAATTGTCTTTAGTTATAGGTCTGATTTCCATTATGCATTCTTTTTTTAGCAACAGCCCGAATTAGGAGTACAGCACGAAGTATTCAAATCAGAAAGTTTGACATTTTGTTTTCCTTCAGGAATTCCGCAAGCCTCATTAGCCAGACAAGCAGTTTGTTTATTTTTTAGAACAAAATTATTTCCGTTAAAATCCAAATCATATTTTCCGATGGTCGTGCTTTGATATTCAACTTCTATCTCTGAATCTTCGATTCCCAGTTTGTCTTCGCATAGTGATATGATATCAAGAAGTTTGGTAGGCTTCAATCTATGTTCAAAGTCGTTCGCATTCCACAATTGAAAATTGACAACCTTTTCTCTTCTTGTATTACCACCACAGTCTATGAAATGTTTTGTAATAACTCCTATTTCTGTAACGTGAAAATGCTCAGGAACAAATTTCCCGTTCTCTAACTGAAATTCTACATTGTTCAATGTTGGTAAGATTTCTTTGATTTTTGATAGCTTCATAATAATTAATATTTAGGTTGTTTTAATTTTATATTGCAATATGACGATAATAAAAACTATAAAAAAAGTTTTTAGCAGCATTGCCCAACTTTTACATCCTGTTCAAAAAACTGATTAAGCAATCCCTGAACCTCTTTCCATTTTTTATCTTCAATACAATAGCAAACAGATTTTCCTTCAATAGTCCCTTGAATAATCCCGATACTTTTCAATTCTTTCAAATGTTGCGAGATGGTTGCTTGCGCTAATCCTAACTCGTCTACCAAATCATTACAGATACAAGCTTTCTGATTAATGATGTGTTGCAGAATTGCAATTCTGGCAGGATGCGCCAAAACTTTGAAAAGAGAAGCCAGGTTATTTTGCTCGGCTGTGAATATTTCTGTTTTAGTAAGTCCCATAATTAATATTTTAATATTGCAATATTACGATATTGTTTTGAATTTGAAATTTTTTTAATTAAATTTTTCTGTCAACCAAAAATTAATATCCCAATTAATTAATTAGTAAAACAAAGCCTTGCCATCAGATAACTGACGGTAGATTCTGCACCCTGATTGAGATTTACATTTTTTTCCTCAATTCCGTCGTAGCAACCTCCTGTTGCAGGGTTGTAAACGATCTGATTCAAATGATTTTTTCCCAAAAACCAGTTAAAAGAATTCTGCATCATTTGTAAATATTTTTCATCATTAAAAGTTTTGTAAAATAATGATAATGCCAAAACCGTGTAAGCAACATCGATAGGCTGTTCTCCGCCAATTGGAGTATCATTTTCTGTGTTTTTTTTTTGCATCCAACCTTTATTGGAAATTACTTTTATACTATTATCAATCATAATTTTAGATAGTAAAAACCCGAAAGATTCTTCCGCAATTTGTTTGTAAATCTCATCTTTTGTTGAAATCCACGCGTACAGTAAAGCTTCCGGTAATACGCTGTTTCCGTAAGTCAGATAATTCTCAAACCAATGCCAATCGTCTTTTGCTTCGTGTTGATACATTTTCACTAGACGATTCGCTAATCCTTTTAATAAGGGAAAATTTTTTTCTGAATTTTGATAATGCAATCCTTTAATAATAAAAGCCATTGCTCTTGTAGAATGGATTTTTTCTGCCCGGATAAGATTTTTTTGAATGATTTTCTCTGCAGTTTCGGAAAACTCCTGCGGCAAAATTTCTTTTAATGAAATCAAATAGCCTAATGCCCAGATTGCTCTTCCGTTGGAGTCTTCAAGATTAGTTTCATAGTTTTGACTAGTGAATTGTTTTTGTTTATTTACATAATTCAGAAAACTTCCGTCTTTTTGCTGGCAAAATTTAATAAAGTTTAAATAAATTGAAATTAATTGCAGATCTGCTTTGTCTTTATTGATTTGAAAATGCCTGCAAATAGCAATCATCGCCCGCGCGTTGTCATCCAGTGTGTAACCTGAATTGATATCTGGTTTACTGATCTTTGAAAACTGAATCATCCCGAAATCGGTTGTCATATTTTGAATATGCCCAAGATTGATTTCCGGTAGAGTATAATTGAGTTCTGTTTTATTATTTTTAAATTTCTGAAATAACAGAGCGTGTAAGATAGATGAATTTTCCCAAGCCGTTGGAGCCATTTTTTCGAGTGATTTTGAACGTAAATTTTCCCGTTTGCTTTCATTTTCTAATAATGTGTTTACAGCAACAGATAACTGCTCCGGAGCTTCAAAATCAATAATAATTCCGGTCTCTTCCTTTAAAACTTCCAAAGCGTGTGGAATTGGAGTGGAAACAACGGCGCATCCACAGCTGATTGCATAGGAAAATGTGCCGCTCACTGCCTGATTTCTGTCTTTTGACGTGAAAAGATAAACATCGGTAAGCTGAAGATATTCTAGTAATTCCGGGAGTGGCAGATAATCATTGATAAAACGGATGTTGTTTTCCAGATGAAGTTTACAAGTGAGATCTTCTAAAAAATCACGATATTTTTCGCCTTCGTGCCTTACTATGGCAGGATGTGTTTTGCCAAGAATTAAAAAAATAACATCAGGATTTTTAGCAATGATTTCCGGTAAGGCTTTCAGTGTCGTTTCAATATTTTTTCCCGAACTTAATAATCCGAAAGTTGAAAGAACCTTTTTGTTTTTAAGATTATACTTTTCTTTCAGAGCAATTTTGTCTGTGAATGGCAAAAGGTGTGTTCCGTGGGGTATTACCGTAATTTTATCGAAAGGAATTTCATAATCATTCGAAAGAATTTCCGCAGAAATACTAGTCATTACAACAAGAGATTTTGCAAAACCGGCGATTTCTTTCACCTTTTCCTTTAGCTCTTTATCAGGTTTTGGCAGAACAGTGTGAAAAGTGATAATAACATCTTTTTTTAAGTTCTTGAGAAAAAGATACAAACCATTTCGGGTTTCATTAAAAAAGCCGAATTCGTGTTGAAGCATCACCAACTCAACTGTATCGTTTTTATTGATCTTTGCCGCCAATTCCAAATAAGAAACGGCATCTGAGATATTTAATTTATACTCGGTATATTCATTATACTCATAATTTTCCTCTTCTGTTTCTATCGGGCAAATCATCGCATTGAATGATTCTCCGAATTTCGAATGAAGAGATTTTATAAGATCCTGTGTATAAGTGGCAATTCCGCATACCTTTGGAGGAAAAGTGCTTACAAAGACAATGTTGGTTTTATTATAGGTTTTGTGCTTTTTGTCATTATAAGATTGTCTAATTGCTTTATCCTCCACGTCTGAATTAATATTTTTATTCATTTTTAATTTTTTCTTTAACCATATTCTGCCTAATCATCTTTATACAGCGTACATCATTAATTCTTTCAAGAGTTTTGAAATATTGAGTGATGCAACAGCTATTCTTTCGTCTGCAGCTCCATAATAGATATACAGTCTGTCATTTTCTACAATGGTTCCTGTCGGGAAACAGACATTGTTGACTTCACCCTTCAGTTCCCATTCTTCTTCGGGTTTGAAAAGCGGATAGGGAAGTCGGGAAATTTCTTTTTCCGGGTTTTCAAGATCCAATAAAGCTGCACAGGCGTTGTAAACATAACCGTTAATGGTATCATAAACACCGTGATAAATCATTAGCCAGCCGTATTCTGTTTCTATTGGCGGACATCCGCCTCCGATATAACTTGATTCGTGATCATATTTCGGAGATAAAAGAATATGGTCTTTAAAATGTGAAAAGTAATCCTGCCAGAAATCAGAATTGAGATCTTCGATATTTTTTACGCTGACGATCTGAATTTCAGGTCTTATCCTGTGAATGAAATAAAATTTATCGTTTATTTTTCTGGGGAAGAAAATCAGATTTTTATCCCATAAAAAGATGGGGTCACTGTCAGGATGATTGATTTGAAATTCATTGTATCTTCTATATTTATCAGGGATTGAACCCTCTGATTCCGATAAAAGCTTAAACTCTTTATAAGAAATTTTCGGAACAATAATTTTTTTGTTTTTAAAGTATTTAAGATCGTTTGAAGTCGTTAATGTTCCTAAGGCATTGATGCCGTCATAACTTGTATAGGTCAGATAAAATACATCATCTATTTTTACAATTCGGGGATCTTCTACACCGTGTTTTTCGTATTCAGATTCAGGAACAATGATTGGCGTATCTGACCGTTTTTCTACCGTAAGCGGATCTGACAATATACAATGCCCGACAGTTGAAAAATTACCTTTGGCAACAGCGCGGTAAAATAAATGTATTTTGCCATTTTCCTTAATAACAGCAGGATTCAGAACTCCTTCGTTTTCAAAATTTAAGTCGGTTTTTCTGAGTATAATTCCTTCTTTTTTTATTTCTACCATTTAGGTTGTTGCGTTGCGACTTTCATTTTCTTTGTCTTTCCTTTTGTTTTGTTTGTCTTCCCGCTTCTCTTTTAGTGATTTTGCCGCAGGTGTTTTATCTGTTTTTTTCTTTGTATCCTTTTCTTTTGCCATTTTAAAATATTTTTATTGTATGTAAAGGTCATCCATTAAAAAAAGAAAGGTTTGTAATAGTCTTTCAATTTGTTACATAAATCATAGATATTAAAATTTAAAGGACTAACTTTGAAAGAGTGGCTGTCAACATATAGATTGACAAACTCTAAATACGGTAGGATAATGAAGTTATATATAAAATATATGGTAAGCCTGCGCTGCAAAATGGTGGTTCATCAGGAGCTTGAAAAACTGAATATAAGAAATGCCGTAGTAGACCTTGGACTTGTAGAAATATTGGATGATATTACGGATGAACAGCGACAGCTGTTAAAAGAAAATCTCCTCAAAACCGGACTTGAGTTATTGGATGATAAAAAAAGCATTCTGATCGAAAAAATAAAAAATGCAGTCACAGAAATGATCCATTATTCCGAATCTCTTCCTAAAGAAAATTTCTCAGATTATATCAGTGAAAAGCTTGGCTACGATTACACTTACCTTGCCAATACATTTTCTGAAGTGAAAGGTATGACTTTGCAGCACTTTATCATTATCAATAAAGTGGAAAGGGTAAAAGAGCTCCTTTTGTATGATGAACTCAATCTTACTGAAATCTCTTATAAACTCAATTACAGCAGTGTTGCGCATCTTTCCAATCAGTTTAAAAAAATAACAGGACTTTCTCCTTCTTTCTACAAACAGCTGAAGCAAAAACGGCTGAAAAATTTAGAAGACTTATAAAAAGTGTGATATATGCAAATCTACTTTCGAAATGTATAACAGGATAAGATTAAAATATATCACCTTTGGCTTGTAATAATTCTGTTACATATAAATTCGAATTATGAATACAAGTCACAATAAAGCTAATGAGGCTTTTAAAATTACAGGAGATTGGAAAGAACAATCGAAACAATTAAAAGAAAAATTTTCACAGCTTAAAGATTCAGATTTAGTGCTTGAAAAAGGAAAAGAAAATGAATTGCTGGGAAGATTAGAAAATAAACTAAGCAAAAGCCGTGAAGAGGTTATTAAGATTCTTAATAATACTCAACTTTCATAATGAGCATATTAAATCCAGAGAAATAGTACATATGTTTTGATGGATTTAATAGAAAAAGGGGCAGGTGCTTTTAAAGCCCTGTCCTTTTTTATTTGAAAATATCCTACTATGTTATGCTCCATTTAAATAAAAAAAATATGAGACCACCGGATAATTTACAGAATCTTACAAGAAAGATTTTTAAAGTGACGGGTAAAATTCAGTCTTCACATCCAGAATTGTATTTCCTGTTGAATGAAACGCCTCTGTTTATGTCTATAAATCAGGAAGATATTACGGTTCAGGATCTAAAGCAATATCTTTCGTCTATTAGAATGCAGCTTGTTACCTTTGAGAAAGAAAAAATAAAAAAATGAAAACAATTATATTATATAAATTTAAAAACTCTGTCACGCAGAAAATGCCTCTTCTGAAAGAAAAAAGTCTGCTTAGTTCACTTAATGATCTGATGGCAATTGATCTTCTGGATACAGAAATATTAACGGAATATACAGTGGATGTTCCAGACGATTTTAATTTTGAATACCACAGCGATGAAGAATTGTTAGAATTATGCAAGACTTCTAAAAGTTTTGTTGATTATCATTTTGTAACAACTTTGAACGACTATGATGTTATCTGATTTTACGAACCAAAGTTTTCAATCATCAGATAATTAAAATGATATGAAAAAAAAGATCTACCTTTTAGGCTGGACGATAATTGTTCCCATATTGGCTTGGATAGCCTATTTGCTGCATTATTCGCTAACGGGGCATTTATATTCTTTAATCCTTACATTCTTTCTTATAGGAGCCGTATTAGCGGCGGTTTACCATTCGGAAATCATTGCTTATCGGGTAGGCGAGCCTTATGGAACATTACTTTTGGCTTTTGCGATAACCGTGATAGAAGTTTCTCTTATTATTTCGATAATGCTGAGTTCAAAAGGTTTGGAAACAATCAGTCTTGCGAGAGATACGGTCTTTGCTGCTGTGATGATTATTCTTACAGGGATTATCGGTATTTGTATTGTCGTTGGATCAATACGTTATAAACAACAGGTTTTTACGCTGCAGGGTGTGAGTACCGCAATGATTACACTTGTTGTGATTGTTGTATTTATACTTATTCTTCCAAATTACACGACAAGTCACAGCGAAGGAGAATATACTTCATTGCAATTGATCTTTATTTCTGTTATCTGTTTGTTATTATATATAGGTTTTACAATGGTTCAAACCATCAGACACTGGATATGCAAACAAAATTTCCAGTATAAGTTAAGCTACATTTTGATAAATTTTGTTTTGATTGTTAAACTCTTCAATAGTTTGATAATTCAAGGCACTGTGGCGTCTTTTTTTGTTGTACCATATTTCAATATATTCAAATATTTCCAGCTCCATTTTTTCTTTTGTAATAAGCTTGTTTCCATAAATCAGTTCTGTTTTCAAAGATTTGAAAAAGCTCTCTGCCACAGCGTTATCCCAACAATTTCCTCTCCGGCTCATGCTTCTTGTAACTCCATAAAATTCCAGAGTATTTGCAAATTTTCTGCTTGCATATTGAACGCCTCTGTCGCTATGAAAAATTAGACTTTCCCCTATTTTTCTGTTTTTGACAGCCATTTTCCAGGCAGAAAGACTTGTCTCTTCGGTGCTCATTCCGTTGCTTAAACTCCATCCAATGATTTTCCGATCATACAAATCAATCACTGTTGTCAAGTACAAAAATCCTTCTTTGGTTTGAATGTAGGTAATATCAGAAACCCAAACTTGCGCAGGTTTTTCGGCTATAAAATTCCTGTCCAGCACATTTTCTACCACCAAATAATTGTGTTTAGAGTTTGTAGTCACTTTAAATTTCTTGCTCAGTTTACTTCGCAGTCCAAGCTCTTTCATATATTTAGCCACTGTGACTCGGGATATTTTGTAACCCAAGGAATTTAGCTCAGACGTAATCCTAGGGCTGCCATAGCGCTGTTTTGATGAAAAATATATTGAAGTGATTTGCTGTTTTATTTTTTCCTTCAAAAGCAATTTCTTGCTGCAAGGCCTGTTTTTCCATTTGTAATAACCACTGGAACATAGTTTTAAAACATTGCACATCTTTTCAATCGGGAAAATAGATTCATTATTTTTTATGAATTTATATTTCAGCGACCGCTCTTGGAGAAGATGCCGATTGCTTTTTTTAATATATCTCGTTCTAATTCTGCATCCTTCAACTTTTTTTCCAGCTCATGAATCTTTTCCTGTTCGGGTGTCAGTTTCAGTTTTCCATTCCCTGGAAAACTTCTTTCTCCAAATTCTTCGTACTCCTTACGCCATTTGTAAAGCAGCGTGACTGCGATTCCCAGCTCCCTTGCGAGTTCTGACACATTAGTTCGTTCTTTGCTTAGCTCAACAGCTTTGGTTTTAAAAGCAGGATCGTAGATTTTTCGCTCTCCTTTCATAGGTTAAAATTAAGGTTTTATGCTTAACTTTAACTGGAAGCTAAATTAGTACATCCAAACAAAGAGTTTGACGAAATGGAAGACTATTTTAGTCAGTTTCCGATTTTTAAAAATTTAGTTGCGCTAGTAACAGACGAAATTCAAGTAAAAAAGTATGCTAAACCGAGCTTGTAAGCTTACCGATTTAAAACGGGGCTGATTGCTTCGATCGAATGTTTTCCGAAGTGTCGAGACATCGATGCTAAAATCCTCAACACAAAGCCAAATAAAGTTATTTGTTAAAATAAGATGAATTTTGAAAAGTTAAACATAGATATTTCTTATCCGCAACGAATAGAAATAATAATTGAATTTTTATTGAAAATATTAGGTAAATACAATGGTTTGGGCAATTTGGATAAAACCTGGGACGACAACATAATGCCAATTATTAATCAATCAATAACTGAGAGCGGAGCTTACATAAAAAAAAGTAAATTAGAGATAACCAGAAAATCAGTCAAAGAAAAACTTTCTTATAACTTATCACTGATTGTTAATGCTCTTTCTTTAAATCTTAGTTGCATTAAAGATGATTTGACAAAGCATAATTTTCAAACTAGTTTACGCATTATTAGAGTATATGAAAATGGAAATCTTGAGACACTATATGCTGATACTTATTATATAGACAAACATTATATAGACAAACAATATTAAAATGTTTAGTTATCAGATTATTTAATGAATTTATTCTCGTTAATAAAAATATTGAAGTAACTAAGAAAATTAATTTTGAAAGATCAGAAAGCTGATCGGCTAGTAGTTCTAATTGTTCTTTGCATTTCAATCTGATATGAAGTAATCCGAAATGGAATTATATATCGTAAATAACATTTTATGAGATAATGAATGTGGATGTACTAATTTAGCTTCCAGTTAAAGTTAAGCATAAAACCTTAATTTTAACCTATGAAAGGAGAGCGAAAAATCTACGATCCTGCTTTTAAAACCAAAGCTGTTGAGCTAAGCAAAGAACGAACTAATGTGTCAGAACTCGCAAGGGAGCTGGGAATCGCAGTCACGCTGCTTTACAAATGGCGTAAGGAGTACGAAGAATTTGGAGAAAGAAGTTTTCCAGGGAATGGAAAACTGAAACTGACACCCGAACAGGAAAAGATTCATGAGCTGGAAAAAAAGTTGAAGGATGCAGAATTAGAACGAGATATATTAAAAAAAGCAATCGGCATCTTCTCCAAGAGCGGTCGCTGAAATATAAATTCATAAAAAATAATGAATCTATTTTCCCGATTGAAAAGATGTGCAATGTTTTAAAACTATGTTCCAGTGGTTATTACAAATGGAAAAACAGGCCTTGCAGCAAGAAATTGCTTTTGAAGGAAAAAATAAAACAGCAAATCACTTCAATATATTTTTCATCAAAACAGCGCTATGGCAGCCCTAGGATTACGTCTGAGCTAAATTCCTTGGGTTACAAAATATCCCGAGTCACAGTGGCTAAATATATGAAAGAGCTTGGACTGCGAAGTAAACTGAGCAAGAAATTTAAAGTGACTACAAACTCTAAACACAATTATTTGGTGGTAGAAAATGTGCTGGACAGGAATTTTATAGCCGAAAAACCTGCGCAAGTTTGGGTTTCTGATATTACCTACATTCAAACCAAAGAAGGATTTTTGTACTTGACAACAGTGATTGATTTGTATGATCGGAAAATCATTGGATGGAGTTTAAGCAACGGAATGAGCACCGAAGAGACAAGTCTTTCTGCCTGGAAAATGGCTGTCAAAAACAGAAAAATAGGGGAAAGTCTAATTTTTCATAGCGACAGAGGCGTTCAATATGCAAGCAGAAAATTTGCAAATACTCTGGAATTTTATGGAGTTACAAGAAGCATGAGCCGGAGAGGAAATTGTTGGGATAACGCTGTGGCAGAGAGCTTTTTCAAATCTTTGAAAACAGAACTGATTTATGGAAACAAGCTTATTACAAAAGAAAAAATGGAGCTGGAAATATTTGAATATATTGAAATATGGTACAACAAAAAAAGACGCCACAGTGCCTTGAATTATCAAACTATTGAAGAGTTTAACAATCAAAACAAAATTTATCAAAATGTAGCTTAACTTATACTGGAAATTTTGTTTGCATATCCAATGATGAGAGTTTAGCGAGTTTATCCAAATCTTCAACAAAAATGTTCGGAAAATGTACCTCTGCGGTCACAATTTATTTTTTTAAATCAAAAATGCCAGATAGCAACAAGCTATCTGGCATTTTATTTGGGTAATTAATATGCATTATTAATTTATGTTCATTCCGAATAAAAAATTCGAAGAAATTAAGATCATCCATCAGTCAAAGAAACAGATAAATTTCAGACTTCTTCTAATGATAGTTTTAAGGCTAAGACATGTGAAAAACGATCTAAATGATGATTAAGCATCCAGTTTCTTAATCACTTTCAACATATCAACACCTTTTCCCAAAATGGGTTTAAAAAGATCACCTTTTTCTTTCAATCTTTCCAAAGAATTATAAATAGTAAAATCAGTGAGTTTCAATCCATTTTTTACTTCTTCCCATTCCAAAGGCATCGAAACGGTTGCTCCTTTTTTTGGTCTCAAGCTGTAAACACTTGCCAAAGTTTGCCCACGACGGTTTTGGAGATAATCGAGATAGATTTTATTCTTATTGCGTTTCTGTAGACTTCTTTCCAGTGTTGTCAAATCCGGTAATTTCTGCTGAACCATTTGCATCAGAAGGTGTCCAAAATCCTTGACTTGATCATAAGAATATTTGGCATTCATAGGAATATAAATGTGGATTCCAGAACTTCCTGAAGTTTTGGGATAACCTTCAATTTCTGCTAAATCCAAAACTTCTTTCACAGCCTGAGCCGTTTCTATTACGTCTTCAAAAGTATTTTTTTCAGAAGGATCAAGGTCAAGAACCAAGTAATCCGGATTGTCTGCTTTTTGGATTTTACTTGTCCAGATATTCAACTCAATACATCCGAGATTGTTGAGATAGGCTAAGGTTTCTTTATCATTACAGATGATGTAATTGATATATTTATCTGAACTTTCTGAGAAAACTTTTTGTGTTTCTATCCAATCGGGTGTTTCTTCAGAAGCATCTTTTTGGAAAAAACTCATTCCATCGATTCCATTGGGATAGCGGTTCATAGATTGTGGCCGATTTTTCAAATGTGGAAGAATGTATTTTGAAATGCTTTGATAATAATCAATCACATCACCTTTTGTCACGTCATCGTCGGGAAAATAGATTTTATTTTGATTCGTCAGCTTCAATTCCTGTTTTCCAATTTTCTTTATCAAATCCTCTTTTCCTGCTCTTTTTTTAGGTTCAGCTTTTTTCATAATTTCTTTTTTTAATTGATTTTCAGAACTGAATTCAACATCTTTTGGTTCAATATCATCACGAAGCCTAAGAAAAATGGGATGACGATAAACGTGGTCTTTGGTGAGTTCTGTAAATTTAATTTCGGCAATTAATTCGGGGTTTATCCAAGTCGCTTTGGTATTGGTTTTTGGAGTGATTTTGAAAACAGATTTCGAAGTGATAAGCGGTTGCATCTTGTCATACATTTCAGAAAGTGACTTTTCATTAAAACCACCTCCGGTATGACCACAAAAAACCATTTCACCATTGAGATATTTTCCTAAAATCAAAGCGCCAAATTTTTTCCGTGAGCCTTTTGGGTCGGTAAATCCACAAATAATGGCTTCATCACTTTTATGGATTTTGATTTTCAGCCATTCCGAACTTCTTAGGTTTTCTTTGTAAAGACTTTCGGTTTTTTTTGCAACAATCCCCTCCAATCCCAAATCTTTTGCGGCTTGGAAAAATTCTTTTCCGTTTTCCAAAATATGGTCACTGTATTTGAGGATTTCATTTTCCACCAAAGCGTCTTTTAATAATTCTTTTCTTTGCAGATAAGAAAGATTTTCGGTTGAATGGCCGTTAAGCCATAACAAATCAAAAACCTGAAAAGTCAAGGCCAGATTTGGATTGTCACCAATTTGTTGAAGCCATTGGAAATTAGGCTTTCCTTTGTCATCATAAGCAACAATTTCCCCATCAAGAACCATATTGTGTTCCTGCAACTTGAGCGAATTGGTAACTTTTTTAAATTTCTGAGAAAAATCGATTCCGTTTCTGGAGTACAATCGGATTTCGTCTTTGCTCAAATCTGCAATAGCACGATAACCGTCCCATTTGATTTCGAACGCCCAGTCTTTATCATCAAAGGCTTTGTCGGAGACTTTGCAAAGCATCGGCTTAATGAATTCCGAAAGCTTTTTTGCACCCGAAAGAGCAGGTGCATAATTCTTAAAGGACTTTATTCCTTCGGATGCGTTATTTTTTTTTTACCGTCTTTCTCAGCGAGATAAGCAGTTACTTTAGAAGTTTTGAGCGTGTGTTCTTCAGCATCATAATCATCTTCCACAGCGTATTTATCTTTATGTTTAATCAGTAGCCAAGCGTTGTCATCCTTAGGATTTTTAATTTTAACCAATGCAAATTCGCCTTTCAGCTTTTTACCGTGGAGAATAAATTTTAAAGATTGTTTATGTAATTCTGCCCGCATTACCAAATCATCACTTTTTCCAGATACCTTTTCAATCGGCTCATAAGTTCCTTCATCCCAAATCTCTACTTCGCCAGCACCATAATTACCTTTCGGAATAGAACCTTCGAAAGTTCTGTAAGAATAAGGATGATCTTCCACCATCATCGCTAATCTCTTGTCAGAAGGATTAAGTGACGGACCTTTCGGAACCGCCCAGCTTTTCAGAACACCTTCCATCTCTAAACGGAAATCATAGTGAAGCCTAGAAGCTGCATGTCTCTGAATCACGAATTTCAATTTCTTTCCACTCGCTTTTTCTTTTCCTTCTGGTTCAGCTGTTTGCTTGAAATTCCGTTTTTTATTATAATCCTCGAGTGCCATAATATATAAATGATAATTGATGAATGATAGTTGATTTTTTTTCTTTTTTCTTAGGTGTTCCTAACCAACTTTTTTCTTTCCTTTCTCCAAACTGGCTTTCAGCATTGCCATCAAATCAGTTGTCTTACCTTCCGGTTCTTTCACTTCTGCCAGCTTGATTTTTTTGCCTTTTGCTTTTTGCTTGATGATTTTAAGAAGATCCGCATTGTAAGTATCTTTATATTTTGATGGATCAAATTCTGTTGCAAGAGATTTTATAAGCTGTTCCGCCATTTTCAATTCGGCTGGTTTTGGAGCGCTTCCGGAAGGGATTTTCAGATCTTCAAAAGTTCGCATCTCCTCAGGATAACGCATTCTGTTGACCATTAGGATTTTATCTTCGTAAGGTCTTATCAGGCAAAGAATTTCCCTTTCTCTCAAAACAAAAGAACCAATTCCTGCCATTTTTGTTTTGATTAAAGATTTTAATAATAATTTATAAGCCGCTTCACCGTTTTTCTGAGGTTCAAGAAAGTAAGGCGTTTCAAAAAGCGCTGTATCCACTTCAGATTCTTTGACGAATTGATTGATACTAAGAATCTTTGATTTCTCAGGACTTGCCGCAGCAAAATCCTCGTCTTCCAAAACGATATATTTGTCCTCTATTTTAAAGCCTTTCACAATATTTTCCCAAACCACTTCTTTTCCCGTATTAGCATTCACTCTTTTGAATTTGATATTACTCAAATCTTTGCTGTCCAGCATATCCAAATCCAATGTGCTAGAGTCTGTCGCCGAATATAATTTGATAGGAATATTTACAAGTCCAAAACCGATGGCGCCGTTCCAAATTGCTCTCATATTGATGATTTTGATTTGATATTAATAATGCAAAATAATTATCTACTTTCTACAATAAATATTCCATAAGTTGATTATCAATAAAATTTAATTGATTTAATTATGATTCAAATCATAAACTACTTATATGCTTCTCTCTAACTTTGGTCTTACCAAAATAAAATTTTATGAAAAAGTTAATCTTTGTCTCGGTAATCGGACTTGTGTTCAGTTGCAAAGACAACAAATCTCAAGAGAACTATAGGTCAGATTCTCTTTCCGTAGCTAATGACCAAAATGATTCTTTGGTCACCTCTTCTTCAATAGATAACACTGCGACTCCAGACAGCAGCAATCTCAATTCCAGCACAACAACTCCAATTGACAGTCTTTCCACAAGAAAAGATTCTGTGAGAAGACGTTAGTTGAAAATAAGATTTTTTTCAATCCGATAGATCATAGCCTTATTAATAATATTTAATGAGGTTATTTTTACGTGTTTGTATATAATTGATTATCAATTTATTGGAATGGTTTTTGTTTTTCTTTCAAAAATGAACTACAACCTTTATTATCATATTTTTCGTGTTTTTAAGAAGATGTAAACTTTTAAGTAAAATCATTAATTATGGTCATAGAAGAGTTAATTTTAGAATCGCTGGGAGCTGACACAGAACATCACGCTGCAGGCAATACGATTTTTTCGGAAGGCAGTACGCCAAATTATTATTTTCAAATCGTAGAGGGCGAAGTTAAACTTAACAATTATAGTGAGGATGGTAAAGAAACGATTCAAGATATTTTAGGAAAAGGACAAAGCTTTGGAGAATCTATGTTGTTCACAGATAATTCGTATCCTGTGAATGCCATAGCCTTGTCATCTTGTAAAATTCTGAAATTACCTAAACAAAAATTTTTAGAATTGTTGGAGAAACATCCTGAGAATTATTTGGATACAATAAAAAGTATTTCAAACTCTATGTATTTCAGGTATGTGATGGGACAATATCTCAGTTCTCAAAATCCTGTTTCTAAACTCCGAACTTTTATGGATTATCTGAAGGGTATGCAGACAGATTGTAGAGAACCTTACTCCTTCCAGATTCCATTGACAAGACAACAAATGGCGAGTTTTACTGGATTGTGTGTAGAAACTACTATCCGAACTTTGAAGGTGATGGAAAAAAATAAAATTGTGAAAATCAAAAATCATAAGGTTCTTTATTAAGTTTAAAATGGATTTTAGTTTTATCAATAGTCCATAATGAATCTTGTATAAGGCCAATTATTGTGAAATCAAACGATAATATTTAATATGAAAAATCGTCAGACAGTTGTAATTATAGGTGGTGGATTTGCTGGAGTTGAGTTAGCTGAGCGACTTCTAAAGGCTGATATCGATGTACACGTCGTATTAGTTGATAAAAATAATTATAATTTTTTTCCACCTTTATTATACCAAGTTGCCACAGGATTTTTGGATGTTTCTAATATCAGTTATCCGTTCAGAAAGCATTTCAGGTCAGCTGACAGATTTTCTTTCATTATGGGAAGTCTGGAAGGAATTATTCCTGAAGAAAACAAAATTATCTTGAATAGTGGAGAAATATCCTACACGAAACTGATTCTCGCAACCGGAACTGTCACGAACTATTTCGGAATTGAAAGCATTCAAAAAAATGCACTTCCAATGAAAACCGTTACGGATGCTATTAATCTTAAAAATACATTACTGGAAAGGCTGGAAAAAGCTTCTAAAACGGATGACGAAAATCTAAGAAAAAAACTGACGACTTTCGTTATAGCCGGAGGCGGTCCAACGGGTGTAGAAGTGGCAGGAATGCTGAGTGAGCTGAGAAAAAATATTTTGTTTAAGGATTATCCTGAACTAAAAAAAATAGCATTTGACATTTATTTAGTCGATGGTTTGCCTAATATTTTGGCGCCGATGAGCAAAGAATCGCAGCAATATGCACAGAAAACTTTAGAAAAAAGTGGTGTAATTATTAAGCTGGGACAAAATGTAAAAAATTATGTTGATGGCGTTGTTCATCTTGCAGACGGAACTTTTATAGCCAGTGAAAATCTGATTTGGACTGCTGGCGTAACTGCTCAAAAATTTAAAGGTTTGCCAGATGAGTTTTATGGCAAAGGGAACAGACTGATGGTCAATTCTTTTAATGAACTGATTGGAATAAAAAATATCTACGCTATTGGTGATACGTCTCTGATGACTTCTGACCCTCATTTTCCACAAGGTCATCCACAGCTGGCTCAGGTGGCTCTGCAACAAGGCAGATTATTGGCAAAAAATATTATAAACGAAAACCGAGGAAAAGACAAAAAATCATTCACCTATAATGATAAAGGTTCAATGGCAATTATCAAAAGGAATAGGGCAGTTGCAGACCTTCCCGCTCCATTCAAACATTTTAATGGATTCTTCGCCTGGCTGATTTGGATATTTGTTCACTTGATGTCGCTCATTAATGTCAGAAACAAAATTACAACTTTCTTCAACTGGCTGAATTCCTACATCACCAAAGACCAGCCATTGCGAATGATAATTGACCCATCCAAAAAGTAATTCAAATAACCATTAATTATGTTCATAAAAGTCTATACATCCGTCAACAATTTTATTTTGGTTAATGTCAACCATATTGTTTATATCAACCCGAGTAATGCTAATCGCGGATGCGCGCTCATTCTTGATACAGGTGTCCGGCTGGATTCTATAGAAGATTATGATGTTTTATTACAGCAAATGATGTATTAAATAAAATCTATGACTCAAATCATAAACCAGCCATAATCTTCTGGCTAACTTTGAAAATACCAAATACCAAAAAATAAATTATTATGAAAAAATTATTTTTAATCTTCGCTACGGGATTACTGTTTAGTTGTAACAGCAATAAATCTTCTGAAAACTCAGAATCTGTATCAATCGACAGTACATCTATGGATACTCAAACTTCTTCATCTATGAACAGCGACACTACAACAGTTTCATCTGGAGCTACCGGAACAACATCTTCTCCAACAGATAGTACTTCTACATCCAATCGGGATTCAGTGAGAGTACGCTAAGCCGAATTAATTACATTAACTCTACATATTTCTAAAGTGAAGTATGTTGACTTGTTTTAATAATTTTTTTCCTAATTATTGATATCAGGAATCAATCCTGATATCAATTCTTTCTATCAATCTCATTCAATGATTTTTGTGAGAAAGGAAAAGTATACCCATTTACCAAAATTTGCAATATGAAAAACGATAAAAATTTTAAAAATATAAAACTGAACCAGCTTCAAAATCACACAACGGATAATACAGATGAAAAACTCACGACCAACCAAGGTCTGAAAATCAACAACAATCAGGACTCTCTCAAAGCGGGAGAGCGAGGTCCGAGTTTATTGGAAGATTTCATTCTGAGAGAAAAAATTACACATTTTGACCACGAAAGGATTCCGGAAAGAATTGTCCACGCCAGAGGTTCCGGCGCACACGGTGTTTTCAAACTGAATCAAAGTCTGGAAAAATATACAAAAGCCAAATTCCTGACAGAAGTTGGAAAAGAAACACCGGTTTTTGTAAGATTTTCTACCGTTGCAGGATTCAGAGGAAGTACAGACTTGGCCAGAGATGTGAGAGGATTTGCGGTTAAATTTTATACTGAGGAAGGTAATTATGACTTGGTTGCGAACAATATGCCCGTGTTTTTTATTCAGGATGCAATTAAATTTCCAGATTTGGTACACGCTGTGAAACCGGAACCGGATACAGAAATTCCACAAGCTTCTTCGGCGCACGATACTTTTTGGGATTTTATTTCATTGATGCCGGAAAGCATGCATATGATTATGTGGCTGATGAGCGATAGGGCAATTCCTAGAAGTTACCGAATGATGGAAGGTTTTGGCGTTCATTCTTTTAAGTTTATAAATAGTGAAGGCGATTCTCATTTTGTGAAGTTTCATTTCAAGCCGAAGTTGGGTATCCATTCTGTTGCTTGGGATGAGGCGACAAAGATTTCGGGTAAAGATCCGGATTTTCATAGGAGAGACCTTTGGGAAGCGATAGAAAGCGGGGCTTTTCCGGAGTGGGATTTTGGCGTACAATTGATTCCGGAAGAGAATGAGCATGATTTCGATTTTGACCTTCTCGATCCGACTAAGATTGTTCCTGAAGAATTGGTTCCTGTTCAACTAATAGGAACTTTAACCCTTAATAAAAACCCGGACAATTTCTTTGCTGAAACAGAGCAAGTGGCTTTCCATCCGGGACATTTAGTTCCTGGAATCGATTTCAGTAATGATCCACTATTACAAGGCCGATTATTTTCCTATACTGATACTCAGTTATCGCGATTGGGTTCACCAAATTTCCACGAGATTCCAATCAACAGATCAATCAATACAGTTCATAATAACCAGCGAGATGGACATATGCGTCAGCAAATTGTTAAAGGTAAAGTTAGCTACGAACCGAATTCTATCGGTGGCGGATGTCCTTTCCAGGCAATGATGAAAGACGGCGGATTCACATCGCAGGCAGAACGTGTGGACGGAAACAAAGTCCGTGCGAGAAGCCAAAGTTTTGTAGATCATTATTCTCAAGCCAAATTATTTTACAACAGTCAATCTGAGCCGGAAAAAGTTCACCTTCAAAATGCATTAATATTTGAATTGTCCAAAGTGACGATTCCAGCCATCAGAGAAAGATTAGTTGGTCAGTTGTTATTCATCAACAAAGATTTAGCTTCAACTGTTGCTAAAAAAGTAGGTGTTGATGTAATTAAACTGAAACAACCGAACGCCAGTATTCCCGCAGATGCCGATCCAAAAACTTTACAGAGCAAGGAAAGAGAGCCAAACTTTCCAAGTTCCGAAGCTTTGAGTATGGCTAATACGGTAAAAGATACCATTAAAAGCAGAGTTGTAGGTTTTATTATGGAAAATGGTGTCAATGGAAAAGAAGTAAGTCAATTACAATCCAAATTAGAGAAAGAAGGTGCGATGGTTCAGATAATTTCTGGTAGTCTTGCACACATAAAAGCGGATGATGGAACGGTTTACGAACCAAAGCATACTTTGACCAATACAGCCAGTGTTTGCTTCGATGCTTTATATCTCTGTGGTGGAAAAGAATCAGCTAAAAATCTACTGAATCCGGAAAACAAGGCAGGAACATTACTTTTTGTGAATGAAGCTTACAAACATTGTAAGGCAATTTATTTTGGTTCTGATACAGACCAGATTTATATCGAAAGTAATATCAGTCTGAAACAGCACGAAGACTCTGCTATTGTACACGCTACGGAAAAAGATAGCGATAATCTCTTCATAAAAGCTGTTGCCAATCACAGGGTTTGGGAGTTTGAACAGCAAAGAAATAATCCTGCTTAAAGTAAAATCAAATCACCAAAATATTAAAGTTATGAAAGCAGCAGTTTTCCATATGCCGGGTAAGATTACCTGCGACACGGTAGATGATCCCATTATCGAGGATCCCAATGATATTATTCTTAAAGTGACTTCCACGGCCATTTGTGGCAGCGATCTCCATATGTATTCCGGAGGAATGCCTCAGCTAAAACCAATGGTTATGGGCCACGAGTTTATGGGAATAGTGGAAGAAGTCGGAGCTAATATTTCTCATCTTCAAAGAGGAGATAGAGTCGTTGTTCCATTCCCGATAGCCTGTGGTGGCTGTTATTTTTGCCAGCACGATCTTCCTTCGGCTTGTGAAAACAGCAATCAGGATCATTACGGACCAGAAGGTGGAATATTAACAGAAAAAGGCGGTGGAATGTTCGGTTACACAGATTTGTATGGCGGTTACAGTGGCGGACAGGCACAATATGTTCGTGTTCCCTATGCCAATTTTGGACCTCGAAAAGTTCCTGATGTTTTAACCGATGAACAAGTTCTTTTCCTGACCGATATTTTTCCCACAGGCTATACCGGTGTAATGTGGGGTGAACTGAAAGGCGGCGAGTCGGTTGCAATTTTCGGCGCCGGACCCGTCGGATCTATGGCGGTAAAAAGTGCTATTCTTCACAATGCAGGAAAAGTAATTGTAATTGATACTTTGCAATACAGACTGGACCAAATCAAAAAATTGACGGGCTGTGAAACGATTCTTTGGGAGGACGCAGAACAAACTGTGGAACAGATCCGGGATTTGACAGAAGGCAGAGGTGCAGATCTTTGTATCGATGCGGTCGGGTTTGAACCGGAAAGAAATTTATTGGATAAAGCTAAGGCCGTTCTCAATTTCGAAAAAGGCTCTATCAAAGTTTTAGAAGCCTGTATGAGCGGTGTTCGTCGTGGTGGAATTGTTTCTATTCTGGGCGTTTATCCAGTGAATTATGATAATTTTAAAGTCGGACAGATTTTTGACAAAGGAATTACTCTGAAAGCTGGTCAATCACCGGTTCACGCTATCGTTGACAAGCTTCTGAAATATGTAGAAACCGGACAGGTGAAACTAGACGATATCATCACGCACAGACTTTCTCTAGACGACGTTGCAAAAGGTTATGAAATTTTCCATAAGAAAGAAGACAATTGCGTTAAAGTTGTGTTGGATCCTTGGAAATAAATTTAATTATTAGATATCCAACGAGAACAGGAGACCTCAAAAAGTCTCCTGTTTTTTTATTTGCAATCAAGTCTTTTATTTTCTTAGCTCCAATTTCCCTTTGAATTCGTGGGAAGAATCTTTAATTTTTTTCAGCTGTTCAGATACTACTTCTTTACTTGCTTCATCCAATTCTCCAGTATCAAGCGCTTCCTGATAAGCTTGTATGGCTGCATTTTCTCCAAACAAAACATTTTCTAAGGTAGCAGATTCCAGACTACTAAGCAAGACAGAATTTTTAATATCAATCCAAGCTCTGTGGATCGTTCCTGCGACTGATGCAGAATCATCCGGTTTTCCGCCTCGCTCGGTAATTAGATTTATCAATTCATTTTTGAAAACTTTGGTCTGGGAAGTCATATGCTCATAATCGTCCTGCAGATCGTGATTCATTTCCCATATTTTACCTTCTACTTTTTCAAAACCTTCGAGCCTGTCGTTGCTAATATGAAGAAGGTCATTCAGTACTTCAATTGTCTTTTGATTTTCCATTTTAATATTGATTTAGTATAAAGTGAAACTTACAAGAATAATGCCTTTGATTTAACATAATATTTTTAATGAAAAATAGATTTTAAATTATTTAATAGAATGTTAAAATGCAATTTATTATGTTAAATGTTTGATTAACAATTGCAATCTAAATAGTATTAATTTAATTTTTAATTATCTGATTTGCATACAGTTATTGTTGGTTTGTAAATAATTTTGAAAACTTAATTAATACAAAATTTATAAATGGATTGATTAGTATGACTCAAATCATATGCTTACCGATGTCATTGTGTTTAGCTTTGGATTACCACTTTTCACAAACAAAGTTGCTGTTCTAAATACTAGTCACAGACCAGCAATTTTATCACTAAATATTAATATAAAAAATTCAAAGTTATGAACACTAGAAATTCAAACAGCCGTTCAAACAATTCGTCCAATTCTTCAAACGATGCAAAGTCTGTTTTTGAAGAGATTTATCAACTAGGTTACGACCACGGTTTCAATGATGCCTCGGAAGATGAGGATTACGATGATGACTTCTCAGATTACGAGGACGAATATGATGATTACGAAATATCAAATTATGATGACGACGATGAAGAAGATTATGATGATGAGGAATATGACGACGAAGAAGACTATGATGATGACGAAGAAGATTACGATGACGAGGATGAAGAATATGAGGATGACGACGAGGACGATGAAGATAGTCGTGGCGGCTCACGGGGCGGAAGAGGCAACCAGCAGCGTGACAGTCAAGGAAGATTTACATCTGGTGGTGGACGTTCTGGAGGATCACAAGGTTCTAGAGGCAGCTCACGGTCTGGTTCACGGGGCGGCAATTCCGGTTCAGGAAGCGGAACATCCAGAAGAGGTTTTGCATCTATGAGTAAATCAGAACGTACAAGAATCGCAAGAATGGGCGGTGAAGCGTCCCACGGCGGCGGCAGATCATCCGGCTCAGGAAGATCGGGTTCTAGTTCTTCCAATTCAGGTCGAGGAGGTAACTCCGGGTCTGGTGGAGGAAGATCCAATTCTGGAAGATCAGGAAGTAATTCTGGTTCAGGAAACGGAACATCCAGAAGAGGATTTGCATCTATGAGTAAAGCAGAACGTACAAGAATTGCAAGAATGGGTGGTGAAGCGTCTCACGGTGGCGGCAGATCATCCGGCTCAGGAAGATCGGGTTCTGGTTCTTCTAATTCAGGTCGAGGCGGTAATTCCGGATCAGGTGGAGGAAGATCCAATTCAGGAAGATCACGCGGAAACTCTGGCTCAGGAAACGGAACATCCAGAAGAGGATTTGCATCTATGAGTAAATCAGAACGTACAAGAATCGCAAGAATGGGTGGCGAAGCTTCTCACGGCGGTGGACGATCTTCTGGCTCAGGAAGATCATCAGGATCTGGTAGATCTGGCTTCGGAGGAAGAAGAAACAATTCTTAATTTTTAATCCTTCAGTTCATTATATGTTTGATTACCTCTCTTGGGAGGTAATCATTTTTAAACTCATTAAAAATCAATCATTATGGCTACCAAAACAGAAAATAATACAAGTTCTACAGTTAAGAAAGATATTGTAGAAAATTTAACTCAAACACCTTTACAATCAGAATCCAAAGATAAAGATCAAAGTATGGCAGAATCGCCTTTGCATAAGCTTTTTGTGGATGCTCTGAAAGATATTTATTATGCGGAAAATGCAATTGTGGACGCTTTGGAAAAAATGGAAGCAGCCGCTACAACGGAAGAACTGAAAGATGCATTTGAAGATCATCAACTTCAAACCAAAAAACACGTCAGCCGTTTGGAAAAAGTATTCAAACTTATTGGTGAACAACCAGAAAAAAAAGAATGCAAAGCTATTGTAGGCATCATCAAAGAAGGCGAAGAGATTATCAAATCTACAGAAGAAGGCTCTATGACCCGGGATGTAGGATTGATTATCGCTGCTCAGAAAGTGGAACATTATGAGATTGCAACTTACGGTGGTCTTGTTCAATTGGCGATTACAATGGGGCACGACAAAGCTGCTGATCTCTTGGAAAGAACGTTACAGGAAGAAGAGGATACAGATTTGTTATTGACAGATATTGCAGAGTCTTCTATCAATATCAATGCGGAGCAGGAAGATTAATTTTAAATTTTACAATGTTGAGCCATACAAACCTGCTTTTGTATGGCTTTTATTTATCAATTAATTAAATTAAAACTATGGTACCAAGAGGCAGATTAATAATTATTGGCGGAAAAGAAGACAAAAGCGAAACCGATTCTGAAATGGAGGACGTTAATCACGGTTTTATTCCCAAAGAAATACTTAAACTAATTATTGAATCCAAAGATGACCGAATCGAAGTCATAACAACCGCAAGGTCTGATCCGGAAGATATGAAAAAAACATATACGGATACTTTTAAAGGGCTTGGATACACCAATTTTGGATTTCTGTATATCACAGATAAAGCAGATGAAGAAAGTTTACAACGCATTGAAGATGCAGAAACGGTTTTCTTTTCAGGTGGAGATCAGTCAAAAATATGTAATGTTCTAAAAAAATCTAAGATTATTGAACAGATTCATAAAAAATACTTGAATGAAAAGGATTTCACAATTGCAGGTACGAGCGCTGGTGCAATGTGTCTGTCATCAATTATGATTTCAGATGCAGTTAACGGAGAAGCTATGGTTGGCTACGATTTGGAATTGGATGAAGGCTTGGGATTTTTGGATTGCATTATTGATACGCATTTTGTTCATCGCGGCCGTTTCGGAAGGTTAGCTCACGCTAATATTTTGCATCCCGAACTTTTAGGAATTGGTCTTGGACAAGATACATCATTGATTATAGAACAAGGTAAAATCGCAACATGTAAAGGTTCCGGAATGGTAATGATTATCAATTCAAAGCAAGTCAAACAAACCAATGTAGAAACTGTTAAGAAAGGTTGTCCAGTCTATGCAGAAAATCTTAAAATTGATATTTTAACAGAAGGTTGTAAAATTAATTTGGTGACACGCAAGATTGAAGTTCCAGAATTCAATAATTAGGTTTATAAAATTTTAAAACAAAACCATTTATTATTATCAAATTTCATTGTTTTTATGGCTTATTGTTAATTTGATATTGTGACATTTATTTATTTTAATAATTTCATTATGACTCAAGTCATAAAATTCTTTAGAAGTTCTGTATAATTTTGAACTCAACAAAAATAGACTATGAAATTATTATCCTTAATTTTTACAATGCGATTGATTCTTTGAATAAAATTACATTGATGATGCTTAGTTATTTCATTAACAGGCAAATAATACCAATATTTTAAAAGATTTTTATTAAGACTAAAAAGTTTTAGTTGCATAAGAATTTGTGAGAGTTTTGGGAAATTAAAATTAAGTAAGATAATAAACGACAAATAGATTATTTCAATTAATTAATTGATTTAAAGTGATTTAAAGGTTGTTGGGATTCTTTAGATTACAAGAGAGTAAAATATGGTTATAGAAGAAACTATTATAAAATCATTAGGGGCAAAAGTCGAGGAATACAATATCGGTGATGTTATTTTTTCAGAAGGTGGAACACCATTGTATTATTATCAGATCATTGAGGGTGATGTAAAGCTTAATAATTACAATGAGGACGGAAAGGAAATGATACAAAGTATTTTGACAACAGGTCAAAGTATTGGTGAGTTTTTGCTTTTTGTGGATAAAACTTACCCTGTTAATGCTATTGCTATTTCGCCTTGCAGAGTTCTGAAATTATCCAAATCCAAGTTTCTTCTTGTGTTAGAAAATTACCCTGAAGTTCATTTTGATATCATCCAAAGTCTGTCGGACACAATGTACTTCAAATTCGTGATGGGACAGATTTTTTCCACTCAGAACACATCAACAAAATTAAAAGCCTTGATGGATTATTTAAAGAGTTTCCAGAAAGATCAGACACCATTTTCTTTTCAGGTTCCATTGACCAGGCAACAGATGGCAAGTCTCACAGGTTTGCGTGTGGAGACGACAATCAGGACTTTAAAACAGATGGAAAAGGATAATATAGTAAAAATAAAAAATCGTAAGATTTTATATTGATTTTAGATCAATAATAAATTTTCCCTTGAACAATCTTCACTACATTTTGCTTTTCCAAAACCTTGATTGTTCGTATCGCCGTTTCTACCCTCAAACCGGTTAAAGAAGCTAATTGCTGTCTTGTTAAAGGTATTTCAAAAGAAAACCGGTCTGTATCGGAAGAAAAACTTTTATGATAATCAAATACTCCTAACAATCTCACATCAGGATGCAATGAGGAGTTATTCTCGAGCATTATGAATTTCTGATAAAGCCTTTCTGACAAAAATTTATTGAGATCTCGTGATACATCGGGGTTTTCATCCAGCATTTTAACAAAGTTTGATTTCGAAAGTTTGATAACTTCACTCGGTTCAAAAACTATAGCGTTCACAGGATAAGTTTTATCTATGAAGAGTAGTAATTCGCAAACGCTGAGACCGTGATGTAAAATAGCCAAAATCAGTTCTTTTCCTTCTTCATTGTAGTGATTCAGTTTTATTCTTCCGGAAATAATTTGATAATAGTATTTCGGTTTTTCATCTTCTCGGAAAATGATATCTCCGGCTTCATAATATTCGATTTTTGCACCATAGGATAGTAGCAGATCTTCAGCAATTATCATAATGTTAATTTTATATTGTTACAATAATTTCTGTATACAAACTTAAAACCAATTTTTAGAATTGATAATTTTATAGAGTTTAATAGAGTTTTTAAAGGCTTTATGATTCAAATCATATAATGACAGAAGTCAGTTTGCGTAATTTTGGTTTAATCCAAATCGAAAAAGTAGCAAAAAATGAATATTGAAAAACTATTAAAATCATTGCCTGGTTATGACTTTAAAAAATTGATCAATAAAAGTCAAAGGTTTGAACCGGGATCTACCATTTATGCAAAAGAAATAGAAAATGAGATTTTCCTTCTTTTCGTGGTTTTGAAAGATAAAAATCCAAAAGACATCCATTCTTTTATCGCTTATTTTGACAGCTTTGAACATATCGGAGTCCAGGAACCTAAAGAAATAATGTTTTATCAATTGATATCCAAAATTCAGGATTTTCATTATTTCGAGAAATATCTAAATGTTTATCATTAATAATCAACTGGAAAAGTGAAATTGTTGGACCGAAGTTATAAGGTTCTTTTATCCAATAACATTTAAAAAAATTAACTTATGGAATTTCCTAAAATACTATTGGACAAGATCAGCTATAATCTGAGAGAAAAAAATGAGTCCATTTCCATTGCAGAAAGCGTAACATCGGGATTTGTACAGATGGCGTTTTCTCAAATGCCATGTGCAGAACAATTTTTCAAAGGCGGAATTACAGCCTACACAATCGAGGAAAAAGTCAAACATCTAAACATTGATTTTGATGAAGCCAAGGCCACAAACTGCGTGTCCAGAAACATCAGCGAAATGATGGCTCTTAATGTTGCTTCGTTATTCGATTCGGATTGGTCGATTGCTACAACCGGTTATGCTACGCCGGTAAAAGAATCGGATAATCAGATATTTGCTTATTACTGCATCGCTTATCGGGGAACAATTATTAGAAGTGATAAAATAGAACTTCATCCGTTGACTAAGGCGTTTGATGCACAAAAATACTTTATGGAGTACATTTTAGGATGTCTCCGTTGCGAGGTCAAAAGAGACCATTCTAAAGTTACAATTTAAGTTTATCCACTATAAAAATGATGTAAAACCATTAAATAAAATTATATGGCTGGGGAAGATTTTTTACAATTGAAAAACAAATCAGTTTTAATTTCGGGAGCGGACAGCGGTATCGGAAAGGCGGTTGCATTGCTTTTTGCAAAAGAAGGTGCTGATATTGCGATTATCTATCACAGCGATGATAAAGATGCTGAAGAGACCAAAGAGGAGATCGAGCAATTAGGCAGAAAGGTTTTATTGTTTTCAGGAGATGTTAATAATTCTCAATTCTGTAAGGTTTGTGTCAATAAAACTATTTCCGAATTTGGAAAACTGGATATTCTGATTAATAATGCAGGCGTTCAGTTTCCCGCGGATAATATTTTGGATCTTGAGGAAGAAAATATCAGAACAACTTTCAATGCTAACATTATCGGAATGATATTACTGACGAAAGCGGCATTTCCTCATCTTAAACAAGGTGATTGTATCATCAATACAACTTCTGCGACAGCTTATCAGGGACATAAACAATTGTTGGATTATTCTGCCACCAAAGGAGCGATTGTTTCTTTCACAAGATCGTTGGCTTTACAGTCCAGAAAAAAAGGAATTCGTGTGAATGCTGTTGCGCCAGGTCCGGTTGCAACACCTCTCACCAAAGAAACTTTTGATGAGGAAGAAGAAGACCCGAACAAACCACCATTCGAAAGAAATGCAACGCCCGAGGAAGTTGCCGGAAGTTTCCTATTCTTGGCAACAGATGCTTCGGCTCAGATTACGGGGCAGGTTTTGCATCCAAACGGCGGATTAATTGTAAATGGTTAACTAATTGATTTTTAAATATGAATGGGACTATTTTACAGTTTTTCCATTGGTATCATCCGGGGAAACTATGGAATGAATTTATTGATAGGGCGGAGTACTTAAAAAGTTTAGGTTTTACTGCAGTTTGGTTTCCGCCGGCAATCAAATGTGCTCTGGGTACGGAAGGTCGAGGTTATGATGTTTATGATTTGTATGATTTGGGAGAATTTGACCAGAAAGGAACTGTTTCTACAAGATACGGAACTAAGGAAGAATATCTGAAAGCGATTGAAAAAGCTCACGAGTTTGGGATGAAAGTTTATGCCGATATTGTTCTTAACCACAGAATGGGAGCGGATGAAAAGCAAACCATAACTGTCCATCAAGTCAATGACGAGAATAGAAATGAAATTGTAAAAGAAGCTTTCGAAGCTGAAGCAATGACAAAGTTTACATTCCCGGGGAGAAATGGAAAATATTCTGATTTTGTTTGGGATTCTCGATGTTTTAGTGGCATCGATAAAGTTAAAACCGGCGACGAAGAATTGGAAGGCATTTTCAAAATCTATAATGAATATGGTACGGATTGGAATGACAGTGTGAGCCATCAATTCGGAAACTATGATTATTTGATGGGTGCTGATGTCGAATTCCGAAATCCTTATGTTGTAGAAGAACTGAAACGTTGGATTAAATGGTATATTGAAACAACCAAAGTAGACGGTTTGAGAATGGATGCTTTGAAACACATCTCAACCGAATTTCTGAAAGAATGGATAGATTACATCAAATCCGATATTGATGAAAACTTCTTTATGGTTGGCGAGTTCTGGAAAGATAATGTTGAAAAAATCAAAGATTTTTCCGAAAAGATGGATCATCGGATTTGTTCGTTTGATGTGCCTTTGCATTATAATTTCTTCCAAGCTTCACAGGAAAAGCAGAGTTATAACCTGAGCGAAATTTTAAAGGGAACTTTTCTGGATTGCAATCCGGAGTGCTCAGTTTCATTCGTCGGGAACCACGACACACAACAGCTTCAGGCTTTGGAATCCACAGTGGAAAACTGGTTCAGACCAATCGCTTATGCGATTATTTTGTTGTCAGAAAATGCTTATCCGTGCGTGTTTTATCCGGATTTGTTCGGGGTAGAATATGTTGATAAAAATGAACAGGGCGAAGATGAAAAGATTGTAATGCCAAAAGTCGAGATTCTTCCACGTTTGATGCAGGCTCGTTTGGAACTGGCTTACGGAGAGCAGATTAATTATTTTGACCATCCCAATTGTATCGCCTGGATAAGAAAAGGAGATGACAATCACGAAGCTTGTGTGGTTATCATTTCTAATAGCAAGGAAGGCTACAAAGAAATGGATTTAGGAAAAGAAAATGCTTTCGCAAAGTTTACAGACTTTCTGGGATTCCGAAAAGAAATAGTTGAGCTGGATTATAATGGAAAAGGAACTTTTTGGGTTAATCCGGAATCAGTAAGTGTTTGGCAAAAAAAATAAAAATTAATAATCAAAATTAAAGTTATGAACAGAGACGGCGTTAGAAAAAGTATTTGGCAGGAAGAGATCAAGTCTTTTCCTGCAACCATCAATTTCGAAGGCGAATATGATATTGCCATTGTTGGTGGCGGAATTACAGGCGTTTCTACGGCTTACGAACTTCAAAAATCCGGTAAGAAATGTATCCTGATCGAGGCTTCGAATATCGGATTTGGAACAACTGGCGGAACAACGGCTCATATCAATAATTTTCTGGACACGACTTATTCTCAGGCTATCAGCAAATACGGTTTGGAAGATGCTAAACTTCTCTTCGAATCGGTGAATGATGCTATTGGAATTATTGAAAAAAACATCAATGACAATAATATAGATTGTGATTTTGAGAAGAAAACGGCGCAACTTTTTGCGTTGGATGAGAAACAAGTAAAACAATTGGATGATATTTTAAAAGGTGCTGAAAAAGTTGGTTGCGAAATGAATTTGATTAATGATATTTCGTTCCCGATTCCTTTTATGAAAGCTGTAGGAATTCCTGGTCAGGCTCAGTTTCATCCAATCAAATATATCAGCGCACTTTGTCAAAGCTTTTTGAATTCCGGTGGAATAATTGTCGAAAATTGTTTCTGCCAAAGTCATTCGGAGGAAAAGGATTGGATTGTAATCGATACTTCAAAAGGAATTGTCAAAGCTAAAAATTTGGTTTATGCAACCCATATTCCGCCTGGAATCAATATGCTGCATTTTACCAATGCGCCTTACCGAAGTTATGCAATGGCTTTCACTCTTAAGAGTCAAAACTATCCTCAGGAATTGGGTTATGACTTGATGGATCCGTATCATTATTACAGAATTCAGGAAATCAATGAAGAAACTTTATTGATTGCCGGCGGAGAAGACCACAAAACCGGACATTCCGACGATACAGGTCTTTGCTTTACCAATTTGGAAAATTATGTCCGTCAATATTTTGATGTTGATTTGGTGAGATACAGTTGGTCCAGTCAATATTACGAACCTGTGGACGGTTTGCCATATATTGGGAAAATGCCCGAAACTTCCAAGATTTACTCCGCAACAGGTTTCCGTGGAAATGGGATGATATTCGGAACATTGTCTTCGAGAATTATTTCGGATTTAATTCTGGAAGGAAAAACCAAATATCGAAATTTATTCAGTCCTTCTCGTATTATGCCGATTGCCGGTTTTTCAGAATTTGTAAAAGAAACAGCAACCGTTGCCACAGATTTTATCAAAGACAAATTGTTTGTTGAGAAAGTTTCGTCTTTGGTAGAAATCCATGAAGGTGAAGGAAAAGTCGTAAAATATGAAGGTGAATCTTACGCAGTTTACAAGGAAAAGGGTGGAGATGTTCATCTTTTAAAAAGTACTTGTCCGCACGCCAAATGTGAAGTTCGGTGGAATAGTGCGGAGATTTCTTGGGATTGTCCTTGCCACGGTTCTCGTTTCGATGTCAACGGAAAAGTTCTCACAGCGCCTTCTGTGACCAATCTTACAAGGGTTAGAGAGAAGGATTTATAATTAAAATTTGAAAGTGATGTCTAAGAATAATTTCTTTTACCGTAACAGCTTGAGCATTGTTTTGATTGCGTTAATGCTGATTTTCTGGGTTGGTCAATTTTTTACAGGTTGGAAAACTGAAAATAAGGAACTGGCGGAAGAAGGTCAAGCTTTATTGAATTTTGGTCAATACATCCAGAGCGGACATTTTATTCAGGCGACTTTTGAGAATTGGGAAAGCGAATTTTTGCAGATGATGCTTTATATTTTGCTTACAGTTTCACTCAGGCAAAAAGGTTCCAGTGAATCTAAGTCTCTGACCGAAAAAGAAGATGTTGATGAAGAGCCGAAACCACATTCCAATGCGCCTTGGCCAGTGAAAAAAGGTGGCATTTGGCTGAAGATTTACAAGCATTCTCTGTCTTTGGTTTTCGGGGTTTTGTTTCTAATCAGTTTTGTGCTTCACTTTTTTGGTAGTTACAAAGATTATAATTCAGAACAGATGATAAAAAATAAAACAACAATTGGTGTCTATGATTATCTATTCGAGTCCAGATTTTGGTTTGAATCTTTTCAGAATTGGCAAAGCGAGTTTCTGGCAGTAGCATCTATTGTTCTCCTTTCTATCTGGTTAAGAGAAAAAGGTTCACCCGAATCCAAACCTGTCGATATGGCTCACGACGAAACGCCTTAGTGTGTTTTATTGAGCAAATTTTCCTCGGTTTTCTTTAGAAGTTGTTTTAAAATGACTTCCAATATGTCATGTATAATAATTAGTAGTTTAATTTATTTATAATTTATATATAAATAAATATTGTTAATTTATTTTGGTATAATGATTGTAATAATTGATTTATTCACATTAATTAATATTAAAAAATTATGGCAACTACAAAATCGGCACCAGCAACAAAAACAAAGACTGCTGCAAAAAGTACAACCGCAACAAAAAAAACACCTGCTAAAAAAGATGCTGCTAAGGATTTGAGCGATCTTTTCGAAGACAGTTTAAAAGACATCTATTGGGCAGAAAAAGCATTGGTAAAAGCTTTACCGAAAATGATGAAAAATGCGACCAATGAAAAATTGAAAACTGCTATCGAAAAGCATTTGGCCGAGACAGAAACACATGTTACTCGCCTGGAAGAGATTTTCGAATCTATGGGTAAAAAAGCTCAGGCTAAAAAATGCGATGCAATGCAAGGTTTGCTGGATGAGGCAGACAGTATAGTTGAGGAAACAGAGCCAGGAACTGTGAGAGATGCAGGAATCATTGCGGCAGCACAGAAAGTGGAACATTATGAGATTGCTACTTACGGAACATTGGCGGCGTTTGCCAAGATTTTAAAAGAATCTACACCATTGAAGCATCTGCTTAAAACTTTGGAAGAAGAGAAAACCTGTGATGAGTCTTTGACACAGCTTACGGACGTTAATCTTAATTCTAAAGCAAAATAGAAGTATAGGAATTTAGATTTTACAATAAAATGATACCAGTAGTTCATTTTGTACTCACGTAAAAAATAATTAAGAGTGGAGAGCAATCAATTGCTCTCTTCTTTTCATCTGATGTATGACTCAAATCATAATCCAAGACCTATGTAATTTATAGATTTGAGGATATTCTAATTATTGTATGAAAAAATTGGAATGATTTTTATCCCTGTATTAGTATCTGGTTGTTCAAAGAATAATGATTTCATAGACTCTAATGATTCGGATATAAACGGAATTTATTATGATAAAGTTATGGTTCCGGTAAATCATGGTAATTTATAAGGAATATCTGTGCATCAGCTTTTTAAAAAGAAAATAAATAGTATTAACCAAGACATGAAACCTAAGAAAGTCCCTGGCGTTCCGGAGCATTATAAAGGAGCTCATTTCGATACAGAAAGTGATCGGGTTTTTGATGATCCAATGCTCGCAGCTCAGCAATTCCAATATCTTAAAGAACGCTTTTTCAATATCAATCACTGGCAAGAATACTGTGGTAAGATGTCTGCGGAGTTCAAGCTTTGTGATAAACACGGTTTTTATGTAGATAGAATACCGAGGATGGGCGATTTTTTTAGAATTGATATTCCGGGACCTGGCAATCCGGAAACCAAAGGTTACGACTGGGTAGAAATAGTTGCTATGGATGATCATTGTTTTGGTGATGAATTAGAACGGCATTTGATTTCCTGCAGACCATCAAAACCACCTGGCAGCAGGGGCGACAATATTGCACATTTTTATTCTCCGGAAGCTTCATCAACATTCATTATTTCACGAGGACCGAATTATATCAAGGTGGGAATTTATGGAAGGAATGAAGTTGCCAATTTTTCCAGAACCGGAATTATTGGTAAAATAAGAAACACTTTCATTACAATCGGAGGATTTTTGAACGCTACAAAATTCCAGTGGAAAGGTCTTGCAGAAGGTTTTCTTGATTTTTAAACTTTAAATATTGTAATGATGTTAAATACGGCTTTCTGTTTTCTTGTTTGTGGGTCGTTTTGCTTTGGACAAACCTATGAACAGCTGATGTCCTATTCTTATTATTACAGAAAGGATATCGATGATTTTAAAGAATTTATTAATAAAGAGCCTGCAGCAACCCATTCAAATTACGGTATTCAGCAAGTAGTCTATGAATTTCATAATCATAGTGTGGGTTTGGAAGAGCATAAAAGTGATAATGGTAAAATTGGAGAAATCTATGTTTTCCAAACCAATGAAAATCATACAAAAGCTAATTATGAATGGAAGAAATACTTCGATTTTCTGAATAATAATCAATCATTTCAATTCGTCAAAGCTATTTTCGATAATGGAGTCATAAAAGATAATAATCTTTCTCTCGACGATTTTACAACTTTATTAAATTCAAAAAATATAAATTCTGATAGCAGCTACGGCGTTCGATATAAAAAATCCGATGCCTATTATTCTCTTTTCGTAATAAAGGGTAAGCTGGTTTTTACTGTGGATGATAAGAATTTTTGATTAAGTTTTTGTTATATTTTAAATTTTGAAAGTCCTCAAACAATCAAGAAGCAAATTAAACGTTTAATTAACGTAAATTTGTTCAATGCAGACATTATCCCTGAAAACTGCTACCTCCGTAGCGGCGATTTGTTTTAGTTCCATTGTTTTTGCACAGCAGAAATATTCGGTAAGCGGAATAGTAAAAGATCAGAAAAACGGTGAATTGCTCATCGGTGTTTCTGTAAAAGTTGCAGAAGATCCTACCATTTCTGTTGTCGCCAACGAATACGGATTTTACTCACTTTCACTTCCGAAAGGCTCTTATACTTTGGTCGTTTCCAATCCGGGGTTTAAAGATTTTCAGCAGATTGTGAATGTTGAGGATGATGTGAAGCTTAATTTACAGCTCAATCAGGAAGGAAGTGATGAAAGAGTAAAAGAAATAGATGAAGTCGTCATTTCCGCAGTGAAAAAAGACAAAAATCTTTCATCGGCACAAATGGGAACGGAAACCTTGAGCATTAAACAGATTGACAAACTTCCTGTTTTGTTTGGTGAAAAAGATGTGATGAAAACCATTCAGCTTTTGCCAGGAATTAAAAGCAACGGAGAAGGAAGCAGCGGATTTTCGGTAAGAGGTGGTGCAACCGATCAGAATTTGATTTTACTGGATGAAGCGGCAGTTTACAATGCATCGCATTTGCTTGGATTCTTCAGTACCTTTAATAGCGATGCTTTGAAAGATGTAAGTATCATCAAAGGAAACAGTCCTGCTCAATACGGAGGTCGACTTTCATCTGTTCTGGATGTCAAAATGAAAGACGGAAACAACAAAGATTACAACGTCAACGGAGGAATTGGTTTAATCAGCAGCAGATTGAGCGTGGAAGGGCCAATTCAGAAAGAAAAATCATCATTTATCGTTTCGGGAAGAAGAACGTACGCTGATTTATTTTTAAAAGCTACCGATGATTTTAAAGACAGCAAACTGTATTTTTATGATTTAAACTTAAAAGCCAATTATCAGATTAATGACAACAACCGTTTGTATTTGTCGGTATATTTTGGAAGAGATGTTTTAGGTTTGGGTGATACTTTCTCGACAGATTGGGGAAATACCACGGCAACTTTGCGCTGGAACAGTATTATCAACAGTAAATTATTTTCAAATACTTCATTTATCTACAGCAACTACAATTATAATGTAAGTTTAAGCAGCAACAACAATACTTTCGGATTGGATTCGGAGATTGAAGACTGGAATTTGAAGCAGGATTTCTCTTGGTTTGCAGGAAATAAGCATAATGTAAAATTTGGTTTTCAGTCGATTTATCATACGATTACTCCAAGCAGTGCTTCCGGAACGAGTGTAAGCAGCTTTCCGAGAAACCCGAGATATTCTTGGGAAAATGCAATTTATATTAATGATGATTTTAAAGCAACAGAAAAGCTGACCATCAATTACGGGGCAAGACTTTCAATATTCAGTGTTTTGGGTGGCGATACTTTTAATACTTACGAAAACGGAATTTTAACGAATTCTGAATATTTAGAAAAAGGAAAATTTGGTAAAACCTACATAAATCTTGAACCGAGAATTACTGCGAATTACAGAATTAACGAAGTAAGCAGTGTGAAAGGTGGTTATTCCCGAAACACGCAGAATTTACACCTTTTAAGTAACAGCGGAAGTGGAAATCCAACCGATCAGTGGATTGGAAGCAGCTACACGGTAAAACCTGAAATTGCAGACCAGATCAGTGCAGGTTACAGCCGAAATTTCAACAACAATAATTATGAATTGAATGCTGAGATTTATTACAAATCGATGCAGAATCAGATTGATTATAAAAACGGTGCGCAAATCAGTTTTGATACGGCAGCAGACGTAGAAAGCGAATTGTTGTTCGGAAAAGGAAGAGCGTACGGTTTGGAATTAATTGCCAAAAAGAAAAGCGGAAAACTAACGGGCTGGATTTCTTATACTTTATCTAAAACCGAGAGGAAAATCGAAGGAATCAACGACAATCAATGGTATAATGCGAGACAGGATAAAACGCACGATCTTTCTGTTGTCGCAACTTATCAGTTAAATCCAAAGTGGTCTTTTTCCGGATTATTCCTTTACAGCACAGGAAATGCTGTGACTTTCCCAACCGGGAAATATGAACTGAACGGACAAACAGTTTTCCAGTACAGCAACAGAAACGCAGACAGAATGCCTGCTTATCACCGAATGGATCTGAGTGCAACCTATGAACCGGTTTCTACTAAACGCTGGAAAGGCTCCTGGTCATTCGGAATTTACAATGTATATGGCAGACAAAATGCGTACACCATTAATTTTGAAGACAATCCAGACAAGCCGGGAACGACGAGAGCAATGCAGACTTCGTTATTCCGCTGGGTTCCGAACATTACGTATAACTTCAAATTTTAATTTAGCTATGAAAAATATATTTTTAATTATACTTTCATTATTTCTGGTCACATCTTGCGAAAAAGAAATCGATCTCGATCTGGAAGATCAAAGTGGGAATATTGTGATTGAAGGAAATGTAACCGATCAGGCTGGTCCGTATTACGTCAAAATCACAAAATCTGTTGCATTTACTCAGGCGAATCAATATCCAGCAATAGAAAATGCACAGGTTGTTTTAAGCGACAATACCGGACAAACCGAAACTTTACAATACATTGGAAACGGAAGATACCAAACATCAACTTTTGTAGGACAATCCGGAAGAACATACACTTTAAAAATTCAGGCAGAAGGAAAAGAATACACTTCAACAAGTACAATGCCTGAAGCGGTAACTTTTGATGGTCTTGAACAGGATTCTTTTATCGTTGGAGGTGAAACAAGTTATACGCTTTTACCCATTTTTACAGATCCGCAAGCCCTAGGAAACCGTTATCTTTTTATTTATAATGTCAACAATCGCTCTAAGAGTAACTTTCAGGAATTTTCAGATAACATCAACAATGGATTACCCAATCAAAGACCTTTGATATTACCCAATGATGACGAAGATGGAAGTGTGAAAGTTAAGGTGGGCGATACCATTAATGTAGAAATGCAGTGTATCGACCAAAACGTTTATACTTTTTACTCTGCGCTTTTACAGCTTTCAAACGGTGGAGCCAATGGTGGCGTTACACCAGCAAATCCACCAAGTAATGTCAGCAATGGTGCGTTGGGTTACTTTTCTGCACATACAGTAAGAAAAAGAAGTGCTATTATTAAATGATTATTCTCCCAAATAAGCCTCTTCCAATACATCTATTTTAAACTTTTCAAAGAAAAAAAGATTCCAAATAATTAATTCAAAACCATAGAAGAAATCTTCTATCGGGATGGTTATAATTCTAAAACCAATGAAATCTTGAGGATTATAATTGACGATTGGGTTTTCCAAACCTGAACCTGTCAATATCCCATTGACAAGTAGAAATCCAGGCAAAAGAATCAAATAAATTGTAAACGCTTTTCCTATCCACTGCACATTTAAAACAAATCTTAATACAATCATACTGACTGCTAAAGTCAAAAATGTGATGAATGTATAGATCTTATCATAAAATAATATAGCAAAAAAAATCGAAATTATTACAAATCCTAAAACAAAAACTTTATCACGCAAAGAATCCCAATCCATTGGGAAAAATTTAGTTAAACAATGATAAGTAAATATACAGGAAAAAGGAATACAGATAAAAAAAAGTAGTTCTTCAAGAGGTAATCCTAAAAATCTTATTCCAATCAAATAATCATTATTGAACCACCAAACGCCCATTTTTGTAAACCATGCATCCCAAATTACAAATACGATTGCTACTAAAAGGGATGAAAGTAGAAAGGCACGGAAATGTTTGTGGAAGTTAATTTTTGGATGAAAAGAGAATATAAAGCAGATAATAACGGTGAAGAAATCAATCAGCAAATAGGTAAATTGCATTATATAATGGTTATTTTTTTTTATTGAAATACATTTTGAAGTATTTGACAGGAACCCAAAGGAAACCGAAACATTCTCCGTGATCTTTTCCAAGATGTTTATGATGCTGTTTGTGAGCTCTTCTGATTGCAAGAAGATATGGATTTTGAGTGTTTTTTAAGATCTTAAATCTTTGGTGGATGAAGATATCATGGACAAAAAAATACGACATTCCATACAATGTTATTCCGATGCCGATATAAAAGTAATAATTGAAATTTTGTGTACTTCCATAGTACATTAAAGCTATTGCCGGAATTGCAAAGATCACAAAAAAGTAATCGTTTTTTTCCAAAGGCGGATCTGTAGAATGATCGTGATGATCTCTGTGGAGTGACCAAAGAAAGCCGTGCATCACATATTTGTGAACACACCAGGTAAAGCCTTCCATCAAAAGAAAAGTTGCTAAAACAATCAGAAAATTCATGAAGCTTCTCTTTTTTGATTGAATAATAATTCTAAAACCTCTTTCCTATAATCAAAAATGTGATGTAGCTTTTTCTTTACAAAAAGGTTGTGAGCGATTTCTCCAAGAAAACCAAAAGGCAACTCATAATCCACCACATCTTTTACAAGAACACCTTCATCATTTTCTACAAACTCGTGGTAATGATGCCACAATTTATAAGGACCTTTTACCTGAAAATCTATGAAACTCTTCAAATAATCTACTTTTATAATTTCTGTCTGCCAATCCATTTTTATATTGAACAAAGGAGAAACGTGATAATCTATTATCATTCCTTCAAAAATATCATCGTTCTCTAATTGTGTAAGCACAGTGAAGTTCATATCTTTGGGAGTGATTACAGAAAGATTATTAGCGGAGGAAAAAAAGTCCCAGGCTTTCTCAATATTACAATTCAGTTGTTGTTCTCTTTTCAATTGGTGTTTCATTTTCTTTCATTTAATTTACAATATCAGGATTGATAAAGTAATATTTGTGCATTTTTGACTAAACAAAATCAGTTCCAAATTATATGGAAAACTTATATTCTACATAACAGCCCATCATTAATGATATTTTCCGACTGTTAGAAATTCGGATTCTTTGATTAATAATCTTATTGGCTGATGTTTTTTTGATTTTATTGAATAACGAAACATAATATCTGTAAGCTAAGTAAACCCCAAATCTGGAAGAGTTAGGCAGTTTTTTAATCCCTTCTAAAGCTTGGGAAAATTCGTGTTCTATTTCTTTTTCAATTTCCGATTTTACATTTTGGTCAAAAGAAGTAATATCAACATTTGGGAAATAAGTTCTTCCCAAGATTTCATAATCGTCCTTCATATCTCGCAGGAAATTCACTTTTTGGAAAGCAGAACCCAAAATCATTGCAGAAGGTTTCAATTTTTCAAATTCTTCTTTATCACCATCAACAAAAATCTGGAGACACATCAAACCAACAACTTCTGCCGAGCCAAGAATATATTCTTTATACAAATCAGAATTATAATCAATCTTGTGAAGATCCATCTCCATACTTCTGAGAAACTGATTGATTAACTGATAATCAATTTCATATTTGTGAACTGTTTCCTGAAACGACTGCAGAATAGGATTAAGAGAAATTTTTTCTTCCAAAGCTAACATTGTTTCATCTCGAAATCTGGAAAGTAATTTTTGTTTATCAAAACCGTGAAAGCTATCGACAATCTCGTCTGCCAGTCGAACGTAACCATAAATGGCGTAAATACAATTTCTAATTTTTGGTGACAATGCCAAAATACCCAACGAAAAACTGGTGCTGTATTGTTTTGTGGTCGTTTTGCTTACTTTGTAAGAAAGTTCGTCAAATAATTTTTTCATAGTAGTTATTTTTTGTTGGCTTCTATTGCTGCTATTTTTCCTGAAATTATCGATGGTGGAACACCGGGTCCCGGAACTGTCAATTGCCCTGTGTAAAAGAGATTCTTGATCTTTTTATTTTTTAAAGATGGTTTTAAAACTGCTGTTTGCGACAAAGTGTTTGCTAAACCATAAGCATTCCCTTCATAAGCATTGTAGTCATTAACAAAATCATTTATGCAGTAACTTCTTTTATAATCTATTATGGATAGAAGATTAATAGTCTTTGTGTGTTTTTCCAATCGTGCTATCATCTCCAGAAAATATTTTTCTCTCATTTCCTCAGAATCTTTGATTCCCGTTGCGATTGGCATTAGTAAAAAAACATTCTCGCCATTTTCAGGTGCCAGATTATTATCCGTTTTAGATGGGCAACAAACATAGAATAGTGGTTTTGATGGCCATTTTTTATCATCATAGATTTCTTTGGTGTGGAGATCCAATTCGTTTTCAAAGAACAATGTATGATGTTTAAGATTCGGGATTTTTCCTTTGAAACCGAGATAAAATATCAAACAAGAAGGCGCAAAAGTCTTCTTTTTCCAATATTTCTCATCGTAATTTCTGTATTCTTTGGGGATTAGTTTTGATTCTGTGTGATGATAATCAGAGGAAGCAATAATTGTGTCAAACTTCAAGGTTTTTCCATTAACAATGATTCCGGAAGCTTTTTTATCTTCAATAATGATTTGTTCCACATTAGAATTAAGATGAAATTTCACACCTTGATCAGTAGCAATTTCAGACATCGCTTCAATCACTTTGATGAAACCGCCCATCGGATACCAAGTTCCTAATTTATATCCTCCATAATTCATCAGGCTATACAAAGCCGGAATATCTTTTGGTGCTGCACCTAAAAAAATTACAGGAAATTCCATCAAAGTAATCAGTTTCGGATTAGAAAAATATTTTCTTACGAATTGATGGAAATTTGACAATAAATCCAATTTCAAAGCACTTTTTGCAATCTTCGGAGAAACAAATTCAAACCAAGAAAAACAGGGCTTGTTTACGAAATCCTTCATCCCAACTTCATATTTATATTGGGCGTCTTTCATAAAATCATCCAGTTTCTCTCCGGCACCTTTTTCAGTTTGTTCAAAAAGGATTTTCATCTCTTCATAACTTTCCGGAATAGCCATCAAACCATCTGAAAAAACCATTTCGAATTGTGGATTAAGTGGAATCAATTCATAAAAATCAGACGCTTTTTTTGCAAAATCATTAAAAAAATTTTCGATAATATCAGGCATCCAATACCAACTCGGGCCCATATCGAAAGTATATCCATTTTCTGTCTGGAAACTTCTTGCACGTCCGCCCAAACTGTTGTTCTTCTCAAAAACGTGAACTTCATTCCCCATTTTCGAAGCATAAGCAGCAGCAGATAAGCCTGAAAATCCCGAACCGATAATTGCTATTTTTTTCTTCATAATTTATCTTTACCCAAAAAATAATCTTTGTAAACCGTGTCCAAAAGTTTCTGACTTTCAATATTTCTGGAAAAAATAGGATGATGGAATTTATCAAGTTTATCCAAAATTTTTATCAGTTCAATCTTTTCCTGATAATTAAGATTTCCAGTAACAATATTGGTAGCGTTCCGGATTTTATCCATTTGTAATTCCAGAGTATATAAACCTTTTTCAGTAATTTTCAGAACTTTGGTTCTTTTGTCGGTTGGTGAATTAGTTTGCTCCACCCAGCCTTGTTTTATAAGTCTGTTGATAATAAGAATACCTGTTGACTTGTCCTGAATATTCTTCTTAATCAATTCCATTTTCGTCATGGTTCCGGACGCTTTGAGATTGATTAAATAAATAAATTCTTCCTGAGTGTTGAATTCCGAATCGGAAATAGCAGATTTGGAATAGGTTTTAGCGTATCGGTTAAGATGAACCAGCAAAGTGCTGATAACACTTTCCGGCGTTCTTCCGTTTTCTTTACCTTCCCAAACTGGTTCATCGTTAACTGACTGTATTCTGCTGACCTCCTTATCGTAAATCCAATGTTTAAATCCATCGATATCATTAGAATAACTCTCTTTTGTGTTTTCAGAATCAAATTTTTCTAGAAGTTGAATAGTGTCTTTTATTATTTTAAAATTCATATTTGCATTTATAATAGTTAAAAAAAATACCAATAATCATACCTAAATACTATATAAATACACTTTATTTGGTTCTCTTTTATAGATTATTTTAAAATTTCTTAAATCATAAATTCATTTTCTTAAAAAAGTATTAAAAACTTTAAAGTTTTAAAATTTTTTGTATTTGTGGAATTGTACTTGCGATATACTTCACAACTTAAAATAAAAGGTTATGAAAACGAATATGAAAATTAAGGGACTATTATTAGGGTTCTCATTAATGACAGTAGGAATGATTAGTGCCCAAACTAGTCCGGCAACCAATGCAGAGATAGAAACGCTTAATCAAAAAATAGTTACAAATCCAAGTGATACAGAAGCTTTGGTAGGGTTGGCAACAGCTTATCAAAATGCAAATGATTGGACATCTGCTATTGCAACCTGGAACAAAATCACAGCAATCTTACCAGATTGGGCTCCTGCATATTACAGTATAGGTTATGCCAATCAATCAGCTAAAAATAATGCTGGTGCAAAAGCTGCTTACGAGCAATATATTGCTAAAGTTAAACCAGAAGAAGTGGATGCTGCGAAGCAAAACTTAGCTTATGCATATTTCTTCATCGCTTTCCAAGACAAGGATACAGATAAGGAAAAAGCAAAACAATATGTCGCAAAATCTTTGCAGTATGACAGCTCAAACCAAGATGCGCTTAACCTAAGCAAAAGCTTGATGAACTAGGAATCAAATTTTTCAATCATAGAAAAGACGCTTATTATAAGCGTCTTTTTATTTTATAAGTTCTCTGCAGAATCTTTGTTTGGTGGGTTATGATTTCCGTTACCATATTTCTTTTTATATAAATAATAACCAATGCCGCCAATCAGGAAAACCGGCCAAAAGGGTAGAAGGAAGAGTAAAATATCTCCAATAACTTTCCAACCGGAAGAAATCGCATCTGCAGATTTTTCTCCAAAACTTTGATTTGCAGATTCTTTTGGCTTCAGATGATTATCGTACAAAGTGATGTCCAGGCTGCAAAGTTTATTAGGATTGTAAGAATCACCTTTGACTTCTAAATTTTTGTTATGGAGACTACCCAACATTGATAAATCTTCTACCAAATAATCGAACTTATCATAAGGAACTTTTGTCGTCAGATATAAAGTCTGAAACTCATCATTGCTCACCAGATTTTCTGTATTGATGATTCCATCATATTTTCTGATAATATCTCTCACCGATTGTTTTGCCAGAGAAATATCGTCTACATTTAGTTCTACAGAACCATTTTTCACCATTGCGTTAACTGGCGCAACTGGTTCTTTTTTTACGGGTTTGTCTTTGTAGATAACTTTGGTGACGGTTTTCGGTTTTGGGATTTCTTTTTTGATTTTCTCTTGAATAGAATCAATCGTTGTTGCCACTTTTTTATCTTCGATATCTTTTTTGAATTTTTCAACATTTTCAGAAATAGAATCGATTTTATTTTTGCTATTCTCGAATGCTTTTTCGATTTCCTCTTTATTTTTAATCAAATCTTTAGCTTTCAAATTCACTGAATCCAAAACGGAATTGGTATCAAGATTATTTACAGTTTCAGAAGCTTTATCAATCAAAGAATCTGCACTGGCGATTGTATTATTAGCTTCCTGTAAATCTGCTTTTTTACACATCGTAAGTGTGCTCAAAATAACGGCGGTCAATATTAATTTTTTCATTGGGATAATTTTATGATGTAAAGCTATCCAACAACGAAAAGAATGATTTGTAAATGAATCCGAAACTTTTTGTAATTTTTTAAGTGGATGAAAATCAGATATTTAAATTGATTTTACAAATGATTTACAAAAGTTAAGAATGAAATTTTAAAGTTTAAAAGAGGATTTTACCGAATTAATTCTAAATTGCTTCTCAAACTAAATGTGATGATAAAATATTTCAAATACTTTCTGATATTGACAATTGCAGTTTCCTGTAAAAAGAAACAAGAAGTTCAAGAAGCTCAACCAATTAAAAAAGATTCTGTTATTGTTGAATCAAAAGCTGTAATTGAAAATCCAAGAGACCAAGTTCAGCATCTTTTCACAGCTAACGGCGGTTCTATTCTGTATCTAAAAAATGGAGATGTCAAAGGACAGGCGAGATTTGATACCGACGGCGATTTCATTACAGAACTGATGAAAACCGAAACGTATTCGCATTACACAGATTATGATGATTATTTGATAGATAAGAAAAATAAGGACACCACTTTTTTCTTTAATGACTTTGGGAGAATAGACGAAGGTTGGCGCATCTTAAAAGGTATCTCTATAGACAATCCAATGCAGGTCGTTTCTTACCAATCGCCGAAAAAACCAAATCCTTCGCAAACAGAAAACATTTCAGAAACCAGACTTATCATTTTTGATATAGAAACCAAGACTTTTGCGGATGAAAATTCACCAGAAGCAGAAACTTATTTCACAGTAATGGATGATTGGGGTTACTATTCACTAGAACTGAATGAGAGTTTTGAAAAGTTGGGCATAAAAACCCACTATATGAAAAAACGGTTTCTGAATCTTGATTTACCAAATCATAAAAGCATAACAATTGATACAAAATCAAAAATCAATGGAGATAATGTCTTGGCATTACTTTATAAAAAAGGTAAAATGCCGATTATCATTTCTTTGATTTTTGGTGATAATAATTTGGATGAAGTGAAGGAGTATTTGAAGTAGAAATTTTTTAATAATATTTTACGAATAAAAAAATCCGCAGAATTTTCTGCGGATTATATATTTTAATGATTCTGAAACTCACTAATAAAATGCAGTTTCACATTCGGAAACTTCTCCTGAGTCATCGTAATCGTAAAAGAAGAATCGGCTAAGAAAACCAATTGGTCATATTTGTCTCTTGCTAAGAAACGCTGTTTCAATCTCGCAAATTCTTTGAATTCCTCAGACTTTTCATCCGCTTCAACCCAACACGCTTTGTGAATACTAATTGGCTCATAAGAACATTTCGCACCATATTCGTGTTCCAAACGATATTGAATAACCTCGTACTGAAGTGCACCAACCGTTCCGATAATCTTTCTGCCATTCATTTCCAGCGTAAATAACTGAGCTACACCTTCATCCATCAGCTGGTCAACACCTTTCGCTAACTGTTTCGCTTTCAGTGGGTCATTGTTATTGATGTAACGGAAATGCTCCGGAGAGAAACTTGGGATTCCTTTGAAATTCAGTTTTTCGCCGGCTGTCAAAGTATCACCAATTCTGAAACTTCCCGTATCGTGAAGTCCGACAATATCGCCAGGGAAACTCTCATCAACAACTTCTTTTTTATCCGCAAAGAACGCGTTAGGAGAGGAGAACTTCATTTTTTTACCTTCTCTTACAAGGAGATAATTTTCATTTCTTTTGAAAGTTCCGGACACGATTTTCACAAATGCCAGACGGTCTCTGTGCTTCGGGTCCATATTCGCGTGGATTTTGAACACAAACCCTGTAAAATTTTGTTCTTCCGGCTTTACCAATCTCGTTTCACTTTCTTTCGGCTGAGGCATTGGTGCGATATCAATGAAAGCATTCAGTAACTCACGAACACCAAAATTATTAAGAGCAGAACCAAAGAAAACAGGCTGTAAATCACCATTCATATAATCTTCACGATTAAACTCAGGATAAACAGACTGTATCAAATCCAGTTCTTCACGCAGCGTTGTTGCCGCTTTTTCACCAACCAGTTCATCAATTTGAGAATCGTTGATATCATCAATTTTAAGAGATTCGCCAACTTTTTGTTTTTTCTCTTCCAAAAACAATTGGATGTTATTTTCCCAAATATTATAAATTCCTTGAAAGTTGCTACCCATACCAATCGGAAGAGAAAGCGGACAAACTGTCAAACCTAATTTCTGTTCCACTTCATCTAGCAAATCGAAGGCGTCTTTACCTTCACGGTCCAGTTTATTGATGAAAACAATCATCGGAATGTTTCTCATTCTACAAACCTGAACCAGTTTCTCCGTCTGTTCCTCAACCCCCTTTGCAACGTCAATTACAACAATTACAGAGTCAACCGCGGTCAGCGTTCGATAAGTATCTTCCGCAAAATCTTTGTGACCGGGCGTATCTAGAATATTGATCTTGTGGTCACGGTATTCAAAAGCCAAAACAGAAGTCGCCACAGAAATCCCTCTTTGTCGCTCGATTTCCATAAAGTCGGAGGTCGCTCCTTTTTTGATTTTGTTTGATTTTACAGCTCCGGCTTCCTGAATCGCACCTCCGAAAAGCAGGAGTTTTTCCGTAAGCGTGGTTTTTCCCGCATCGGGGTGGGAGATGATTCCGAAAGTTTTTCTTTTGCTGATTTCTTGTTGTAAAGACATAATAAAATTTGAGACTGCAAAAATCGTGATTTTAGTTGGATTTTGAAAATCGAGTTTTTCTCAAAGAAAATTTTTAAATAATAATTTAAACATCCCGAAGATTACTCAGATTTAGCAGATTGAAAACTCAATAGAAAAAAAATGCTTAATTTGCTAAATCTGCAAGAGAACTATTTCAAGCTTTTATTTTAGGAGCTTAATCCCGCTTTTCGCTATATCTTTTTTGTCTCAGAAGTTTTGTCATCAAAACAAAGTTTTCAGCTAAGACAAAAAAGGATGCCGCCGCAAAACGAAGTTTCGACGATTCAAATTATAAATAAAAAACTCAGAGTCAATAGGGGAATAGAGGCTATGGGTTTGGTCATCCAATCGAGTTTCTAAATAAAAAGCTCACAGGTAATCCTTTAAGAAAAACACTTCGACTTCGCTCAGTGTGACATCTCTAATACGAAAATCAATAGTAAGACATTATCAGTCTGAGGTAATCGAAGACATATAAAAATAAAATTCCTCATAAAATCCACTTCAGACTTAACAACTTTAAAAGCATTTTAATAAAAAACTTATACCTTCAACTTTATCGAATCTTTGATTTGCGATTAAATATTAATTCTTCAAAATGTTATATTCTGAGTCTTCAATAATATTAATATCCACAACATTCTCCGCATTCTTTATCAAGCGTTTGCATCTACGGCTCAGATTTATTAAACTAAGTTTTTTCCCTTGGTTTTTATAACGTTCAGTCAGTTTATGCAGAATATCAATAGCAGACATATCCACAACACGACTTTCTTTAAAATCGATAACGACTTCTTTCGGGTCATTCATTACATCGAATTTCTCAGCAAAAACTGTCGTAGAACCAAAGAACAACGGTCCAAAAATCTCGTAATGCTTCACTCCATTTTCATCAACAAACTTCCTTGCCCGAATTCTTTTCGCACTTTCCCATGCAAAAACTAAAGCCGAAATAATCACACCAATCAAAACTGCCAAAGCCAGATTATGAAGGAAAACGGTAATCAATGTAACAATTACCATCACAAAAATATCAGACTTCGGAAATCGCTTGACAGCTTTAAAACTTGCCCATTCAAACGTACCGACAGAAACCATAATCATTACACCAACTAAAGCTGCAACAGGCATTTTTCCAATAACTGGCGCACCAAAAAGAATGATAAAAAGAATGACCAAAGCCGCAATGATTCCGGATAATCTGGCTCTTGCTCCGGCTGATAAATTAACTAAAGTCTGTGCGATCATCGGACAACCGCCCATTCCGAAAAAGAAACCGTTCAGAATGTTGGCAGTTCCTTGAGCGAGACATTCTCGGTTGCTGTTTCCTTTGGTATTTGTGATTTCGTCAACGAGATTCAGAGTCAGCAAACCTTCTGTTAATCCAACGGTTGACATAATCAAAGCAAATGGAAAAATCACTTTCAAAACGTCAAAAGATAAAGCAACATTCGGAATGTGAAAAGGAGGAAAACCTCCCGCAATATTAGCAATATCATTCACGGTTTTAGTTTGAATCCCAAAGATCATTACTAAAGCAAAAGTGACAGCAATCGCTACCAAAGAAGCCGGAATTTTCTTTGTGAATTTTGGAAATATTAATACGACAGAAATCGTCAGTGCAACCAAACCAATCATTGTATAAAGTGGATTTCCTGACAGCCAATTCTCAGTTCCTTGAACTTTAAACTGATTAATCTGTGACATAAAAATCACAATTGACAATCCGTTGACAAAACCATACATCACAGGCTGCGGAACCAATCTAATGAATTTGCCGAGTTTAAAGATTCCGATAATGATTTGAATAATTCCGGCTAAGACAACGGTTGCAAAAACATATTCGATGCCGTGGGAGATCATTAATGGAATCAAAACGATAACCGTTGCACCAGCTCCACCGGAAATCAACCCTGGTCTTCCTCCTAAAATTGCCGTTACCAATCCCATTATGAAAGCGGCGTACAAGCCTGTCAATGGAGAAAATCCCGCAAGAATAGCAAACGACAAAGATTCCGGAATCATAGTCATTGCAACGGTCAATCCCGCAAAAATTTCGTTTTTATAATTTACTTTTTGAGAGAAATCAAAAAGATTGAGAACTTTCTGCATACCAATTAAAATGCGAAAATAGAAACAAACTTAATAGAATAAAAGATTTTTTATGTTTATCTCGCAGATTGATATGATTTTGAAGATTCATTTTTACATATAAAATTTGCATGATTTGCAAAATCAGCGTGAGTTTAAAAATCTAATAATTCATTTCATTATTTGCTTTGATTCATTTTTAAATAATAAGCAAGAGCCAGACCAAGCATCACAATCCCAATACTGAAAGGGAAAATATAGGGCAGACCAAACGTATCGGCAATGCCACCAATCAATGGACCTGTAACACCAAGAGAAATATCGATAAACAAACCATAACCTGCCAAAGCCGAGCCCTGATTAGAAGATGGAACCATTTTCATCGCCATTACGCCCAAAGCCGGAAAAATCAATGAAAATCCCAAACCTGTGATTCCTGCACCAATCAATGCAAAATAGGGATGGTAAGCCAATGTGATGATTATTAATCCTAATGTTTCAACAGCCAGACTTGCAATAGCAACATTGATTCCGCCAAATCTATTTATCGCATTACTGAAAACCAATCTGCCAGCAACGAACAAAATCCCAAAAACAGACAAACACATTGCACCATTTTGCCAGTGATAATAATCGTAATAAAGTGTTATAAAAGTAGAAATAGTCGCAAATCCTAAACCTCCCAAAGCCAGACAAAGTCCGAAAGGCGCTACTTTCCCAAGCACATCCCAGAAGGATTTCTGTTCTTCTTCAGATTGTTTTCCTGTTCGGTTTTCTTTGTTTTTTGCAATGAAAAATCCGATTAATCCTAAAAAAATAATTAGAATCCCTAAGCCATAAAAATTGAAGTGTTTAACAATCGTTACTCCTAGAGATGCACCTAAAGCTAAAGCGCCGTAGCACGCCACACCGTTATAAGAAATGATTTTGGCTGTATGTTTTTCACCTAACGCCATAATACCCCAGTTAATAGGACTTGCGCCAATCATGCCTTCGGCACAGCCTGTAAAAAATCTCGTGATAATCAAAAATGATAAACTGATGATAGGAGAGAATCTGAAATAGTAAGCCATTATCAGTATTAATCCTGTAAAAGCAAAACTTAACATACTTGCTAAGACAGCTGGCTTCGGGCCTTTGCTGTCAATTATTTTTCCGGAATAAGCCCGCATCAAAAATGTCATTGCATATTGCAAACTAATCACAATTCCCGCAACCAGCATACTAAAACCAAGACCTTTGTTAATAAAAATCGGCAACACAGATAATGATAATCCGATAATAAAATAGCCTATAAATGTGAAAAATACATAGGAAATAATAGAATATGAAAAGTTTTTGCTCTGCTCAATCGTTGCATCCATAACATTAAAATCAAAGATGCAAAATTACTTCTTATATATTTCTGAATAGGAATCTTTATGGTTAATTAAACAATAATTTTTTTATAGACGAAATCAATAATCATCAGAAATATTAGAAAAATCTGTAACTTTCGGCTTCTTAAATTTTTAAATCTAGTTTGAAATTTCTTATCATCATTCCTGCGCATAACGAAGAAAAAAACATTTCTCAATGTTTGGAATCTCTAAAAAATCAAAGTTTTCAAGATTTTGTTTGTGTTGTTGTGAATGATGGCTCAACAGACAAGACTGCAGAAATTGTCGAAAATTTTAAACTCCAAACTTCAAACTTCCAATTAGAAAATCTTCAAATTTCAGAGCATCAACCAGGTGCAAAAGTCGTCCGGACTTTTAATAAGGGTTTGGAAACTGTTGATTGGAAGAGTTTTGATGTGATTTGCAAATACGATGCAGATATTGTTTTTCCTCAGAATTATTTACAAAAGATCAATCAGACTTTCGAGTCAAATCCAAAAGCAGGAATAGTTTCTGGTTTGGTTTATATCAAAAATTACAAGCAAAATCCTGAAATCAAAAATCTGAGAAATCCGAATGAAAATTGGGCAGATTTTAGCAATAAAAATCAAGAATGGGTTTTCGAAAATCTATCTTCCAAAAATCACGTTCGTGGTCCTATAAAAGCTTATAGAAAAGAATGTTTCGAAGATATGAATGGCTTAAGAGCTGTTTTGGGCTGGGACAATTTGGATATTTTGTTAGCAAAAAAAAGTAATTGGCAAGTAGTCACAATTAAAGACCTTTGGGTAAAACATCTGCGCCCAACTGCTTATAAATACAAAGACCAAAAAGCAGAAAAATTGGGTCAATACTTTTATAATATTGGATTAAGTTTGCCTTTGGCAATGATTTCTTCTGCTAAATCCAGCTTTAAAAACCGTTCTGCGAAAGAGTTTTTCATTACAATCAATTCTTTTCTTGAGCAAAAAGATAAACGAAATCTCAGTAAAGAAGAAATCAAATTTATCCGAAATCTGCGTTGGAAAGAATTTTTCAAAAACTTTGGTTTATGAAAAAAATCGCTTACATAGAACTTGATACGCACGCAGAATTAGCAAATAATTTCTATGAACTCACCAAAGATTCTGATGAGATTTCAACGGATTTTTATTTCTCTGAAAAGATTTTCAAATTCCTAAATCTTCACGAAAAAAATGTTTTCCTGACGGATTATTCTCAACTTTTGGAAATTCTTGAAAAGAAAAAATATGATTTGATTATTATTGGAACTGTTCATCGACATTTCATTTTCTACAAAGCGATTGTAAAGAAATTCAATACGGCAATTCTTGTTCATAATCTTAATTTCATTAGAGCTTCAAAATGGGAATTGTTTAAGAGTATTTTCAAAAAAGATTTTAAATATCGGCTGAAATTATTCCTGAAAGAAGGACTTTTGGAAGCTCCAAAAGTTTATCAACAATCAAAACATCTTTTAGGAATAGACGAATTTGTTTCTCAAAAAAATAATCTCGAATTTTCACCGATTTATTTTAATCAATTCAATTCTCAAAATTCAGAAAAAGAAATAATCAGAATTGTGATTCCTGGTGCTGTTTCGCAAAGTAGAAGAGATTATGACTCGTTTCTTGACAAATTAAAAAACTTTGAAAATACCGGAATCAATTATGAAATTATTTTCTTAGGAAAAGCAATTGGAATAGAATTAGAAAAATTAAAGTCAATTGTAAATAAACTTCCGCAATTCATTAAAATACATTTTTTTGAAAATAAAATTCCTCAGCAAGAATTTGATAGTTGGATGAAAAAAGCAGATGTTTTATATTGCCCTATTCAAAATGAAACTGAATTTTTCTCTATCAAAGAAATCTACGGAAAAACTAAAATAAGTGGTAATATTGGTGACGCAATTAAATATGGAAAACTGGCTATTTTTCCAGAAGCATATGACTCTGATTTAGAATTTATCATCAAAGAAAAAAAGGATCTACAAACTCAATTTTCGGAAGTTAGAAATCAGGAATTTGATTTTCAATTATATTCATTGGAGAATGTTTCAAAAAAATTAGCGATATTAGTTGAAAGATTAACTACTAAAAATATTTAGATGAAAAACCACACACTAATAGCCATTATTTCTTTAGCAATTCTGACATTGACGCATTTGTTTTATATATTTCCTCAAGTTGGTTTTTCACAAAATACCTATATGATAACTAGTATGTTACAGGTTCTGGGTTATGCGGGATTAACCGCTTTTTTCATTAAATTATATCAAAAACAGAAGTAATATGAATGAAGAATTTAATGAATTATTCGATATAAAGGAGGACGAAGCTGAAAAACCAAATGTGCATATTAACACTCAAAAAGTTGTAATTCACACCTTGATTAGAGCTGTGATTCTGCTAGTTGGTGCGGCAATAACTTGTGTACTTTTGTTTATTGCAGCTTACGATTCACAAATTATGTTGGGAGTTTTAGCGCTTGTAATGGTTGTAGGTTGGTTTATTTTGATGATAATGGAATCAGTTAGATTGAAGAAGAGTAATAAAATTCAACTATATCAAGCTAATTCTGTTTTAATAGGAATAGCAACATTGATGATTTTGATACTGATTGTAGGTATAAGATAAATTATTTCTTCATCTTTTCTCTTTTAAAGCCTTTTCTCAAAACAACTTTTGATTTTCTCAGATGTTTGATGGAATTAAATCTAATTCTTTCATTGTATAAAAACCAGCCTCCGATACAACCAATTGCGCTTCCAATTAAAATTTCTAATAACCTCATTTGTAAAAGATAATCAGGATTAAGTGAAGTAGAACTTCCGGTTTCAGCCAGGAGAATTCCCATTGGTGTTAGGAACATTACAGCTAATGCATAATGTCTTGTAATCAACATTTCTACAATGATTTGAAGAATGATAATACAAACACAAATCAACAATGGAGAAGTGACGAAAGAGAAAATCACCCAAGCAATCCCAAGTCCGATTGTAGTTCCAATAATCCTGTGTAGACCCCGTTTCCAAATATGATAACTATTCACCCCCTGCAAAACTGCTAAACTGGAAATCGGAATCCAATATGGATAATCGAGATTAAAAAACTTTCCAATAAAAACAGAAACCAGCATACAAATCCCAATAATAAAAGATTCTACAAGATTGACGTAAGGATTGATATGGAAGGTCGTCAGGTTTTTCTTTGTTTCTTTTTTAGAATTTAAAACACAATAAATTAAACAAATAAGACAAGCATTAACCGTTCCGATGGTGAAAATCCCAATTCGTTTCGGAATCAATTCAGGATGATGCGGAAGCCCAATTGCCATAGAAGCCATCATAATAAAGAAAAAACTTCCTGGTGCTTTCAGATTAAAATATCTTGCAATATAATAAGCAATTGCCGAAAAAATCCCGAAAATCAAAGATGCAATCCAAAGATTAAAACTAAAAGTCAATCCTAAACCATAAGAAATAATCATCCCAAAAGAGCAGACAAACATTTTCATCATCGTCTCAATAAAATCATTACTTGTTGGAATATAAATAATTACTAGACCTGCCAAACTAGCTGTGAGAGAAGATTTGATATCGCCCAAAAAGTAGCCGAATATCAACGGAATTCCAACTGCTAATCCAGCCAAAAATGGAATATGCCAGCTTCTAGGCGAAGGTTTCAATTTGAAAAAAGAAAGAATTTCTTTCTTGATATAGTCAGATTTCAAGATTACTTTGATTGATTTTTAGAGTATATTAGATTCAATATTTTATTTGCAAAATTACCTATAAATGTTGAATTTCAAACTTTCAGTAAATGAGAAATTGCATAAAAAACGCTATTTTTGTTACCTTAAAATTTTGAGAATAGAATGGATTATCTGAAAGGACTGAATGAGCCTCAGTTAGAAGCAGTTACCACCTTGCAAGGACCTCTGATGGTTTTGGCTGGTGCAGGTTCTGGCAAAACGCGTGTGCTCACGATGAGAATTGCGCATCTGATTACGAATGGAGTAGACCCTTTCAATATTTTGTCTTTGACTTTTACCAACAAAGCGGCGAAGGAAATGAAGGAACGTATTGCGAAACTCGTTGGAGACAGTAATGCACGCTCGCTTTGGATGGGAACTTTTCACTCGGTTTTTGCGAGAATTTTGAGAAGCGAAGGTCATCATCTCGGCTATCCTTCAAACTTTACGATTTATGATATGCAGGATGCTCTGAATGTGATGAAGAAAGTCATCAAGGATATGAACATCGATTCAGAAATCTATAAAGCCAAGAAAGTTTTATCAAGAATCTCTCAGTATAAAAACAATCTAATAACGGTCAATGCTTATTTCAACAATCCTGACCTGATGGAAGCTGATGAAAAAGCGAATATGAGATTGATGGGTGATATTTATCGTAAATACGTTGAAGCTTGTTTCAAAAACGGTGCAATGGATTTCGATGATTTATTATTAAAAACCAATGAATTACTAACTCGCTTCCCTGAAGTTTTAGCAAAATACCAAGACAGATTCAGATATATTTTGGTGGATGAGTATCAAGATACGAACCATTCTCAGTATTTGATTGTGAAAGCTTTAGCATCTAAATTTGAAAATATTTGTGTGGTTGGAGATGATGCACAATCGATTTACTCTTTTCGTGGCGCAAATATCCACAACATTCTGAATTTCAAAAAGGATTATCCAGATGCAGTGACGGTTTCTTTGGAACAAAATTACCGTTCAACTCAAAATATCGTGGATGCGGCGAATGTTGTGATTTCGAAAAACTTACAGCAGTTCAAGAAAAATGTTTTCAGTGAGAATGAAATTGGAGACAAAATAAAAGTTTACCGAAGTCTTTCCGATGCGGACGAAGCGAATTTCGTTTCTGCCAACATCTTCGAATTACACAATACGCAACAGCGTCATTTCTCAGATTTTGCAATTCTTTACAGAACCAATTCGCAGACTAGAGCATTTGAAGATGCATTACGAAAAAAGAATATTCCGTACAAAGTTTATGGCGGACTGTCTTTCTACCAAAGGAAAGAAGTGAAGGATTTGCTCGCTTATCTTAGGATTTTGGTTAATGAAAATGACTCCGAAGCGTTGTCAAGAATCATCAATTATCCGGCAAGAGGAATCGGCGAAACTACCCAAAATAAGCTAGTTGTTTTTGCAGATTCTCAGAATGTTCCTGTTGCTCAAGTTCTTGATAATCTCGGTTTTTATGCACCACAATTAGGATTAAATAATGGCGTTCTTACCAAGTTAGGTGATTTCTGGGCAATGATAAAAGCGTTCCAAGTGATGTTGAAAACAGAAAATGTTTATGATGTAGCGATGGAAGTAGCAAAGCGAAGCGGACTAATCAAATTTCTGAAAGAAGATGCAACACCGGAAGGTATTTCCCGAGTAGAGAATATTCAGGAATTGCTGAACTCAATGCAAGGTTTCATCGAGGAGCAAATTCAGATTGAAGGTGGTGACCCAAGTTTGTCCAATTTTATGGAAAATATTGCGTTGTCTGCAGATACTCAAACTGATAAAGAAGATGACGGAGATAAAGTATCGTTGATGACCATCCACTTATCAAAAGGTTTGGAATTTCCTGTGGTTCACTTAGTTGGACTCGAGGAAAATCTTTTTCCAAGCTTTATGAGTTCATCAACAAGAGAAGAATTGGAGGAAGAAAGACGTCTGTTTTATGTAGCATTGACGAGAGCTGAAAAACAAGTATTTTTCACTTACGCCGTTTCCAGATTCCAATGGGGGAAAATCACTGACGCTGAACCTTCAAGGTTTTTAAGCGAAATAGATGACAAATATGTAGAAATGATAAATCCTGTAACGGAATTGAAATTCATCAACCGTTCGGGAATCAATTCTAATATCTTTGATGATACACCTTCAGAGCCTCGATTTTTCAAGAAAAAAGAAGAAAAGAAAACAATTGAACGGAATATAAACACTCCAGTCCCTAAACAATTAAAACCAATTGCTACTGCAAGAATCATCAATCCAAGTGGTTCTTCTTCAGAAGATATTCAGGTAGGAGACAATGTGAGACACGACCGTTTCGGGATTGGAAAAGTGGAATTTTTGGACGGAACAGACCCGCAAAATATCAAAGCAAAAGTTATTTTTGCCAACGAAGGTGAGAAAAATCTTATCCTGAAATTTGCTAAATTGACGAAGATTTAATAATAAACAAGAATCAAGCAAAAGATTCAAAATGATGAGTTTTTAATCTCGCAGATTTAGCAGATCAGGCAAATTTTAGTAAAATAATCTGCAAAATCTTTTTAATCAGCGAGAGAAATTTACTAAAAATGTTTAAAATAAAAAGCTGAAAGCAAATTGCCAGAAGCCAAAAGCCAAACTATGATTCGAGCAAAAAACATACACAAATCTTATGGAACTTTAGAAGTTCTAAAAGGTGTTGATATTCATATAAAACCAAGTGAAGTAATTTCTATTGTTGGAGAATCCGGAGCCGGAAAATCAACTTTGCTTCAAATTTTGGGAACATTAGACCATCCTTCTAATATTGATAAATATGGAACAGAAATCAGTCTGGATGGTAATTCTTTCTTGAAAATGAAAGATAAAGAATTGTCGAAATTCCGTAATAAAAATATCGGTTTTGTATTTCAGAATCATCAATTGTTACCAGAATTCACGGCTTTAGAAAATGTTTTGTTGCCTACAAAAATTGGTGGAATTGCTGAAAAAGAAGTTATTGAAAAAGCGTATTCTCTTTTCGAAGATTTGAATATCGCTAGCCGATTGCATCACAAACCATCAGAACTATCCGGTGGAGAAGCACAAAGAGTTGCTGTTGCAAGAGCCTTGATCAATTCTCCAAAAATTATTTTTGCAGATGAGCCAACAGGAAACCTCGATTCCAAAAATGCGGACGCACTTCATCAGTTATTTTTTGACTTGAGGGACAAATACCAACAGACCTTTGTAATTGTCACGCACAATTCTGTTTTGGCGGAAAGTACTGATAGAAAGCTGGTTATGAAAGATGGGCAGATTGTTTTGTGATTTATAAATTAAGAAATATTATTTTCCTTAATTTATACGTTTAGATTGGTAAGACACATTTTCCTTGAAAACATTTCTATTATTAATTTTATCTTTTTTTCTTATTTCCTGCGAAGTAAAATCTCAGGAAAGTCAATCTGTTCATTTTACTAATTCACAAGATAAATTAGCTAATAAAATATATGAAATAAAGGATTTTATAAAAGATTCAGATTACAATTCGGATAAAGCTTTTCTAATTGATTTTTCAATTGCATCTTCCAAGTTTCGATTTTTTGTCATTGATGTTAAGACTGGAAAAGTTCTGCAAAAAGCTTTGGTGGCACACGGAGATGGCTCAGAAAATGGAAAAACAAAGAATGGTTTGAAATTCAGTAATCTTGATGGTTCGCATTGTTCGTCATTAGGAAAATATGTAGTTTCGGAGAAGTATAAAGGAAAATTTGGTTTATCTTACAGATTGGATGGACTCGATGAAACCAATAGCAATGCTAGAAATAGAGCTATTGTTCTTCACAGATTGAGTTGCGTTCCAGATATCGAGCAAAAAGATGATATTTGTTTAAGTTTTGGCTGTCCAATGGTTTCTGATGATTTTTTTAAAATTTTGGAGCAGCATATTGATAAATCGAATAAAAAAATAATACTTTACGCTTATCATTAATCTTGACAAAGTATGAAAATATTTCTTCAAATCTTAAAATGGATTTCGATTTCAATTCTTGGGATATTTGTTATTCTTGTAATTACATTTTTTGTGTATGAAGGATTTTTCTATAAGAGAGAAATGAATCAAATAAAAAAAGATTTAAATAAAATTGAAAATGTAGAAGTTTTAGAAATTTGGGGACACGAAGATATAACTTTGGAAGAAATTTCTACACGTCTAAGAATTAAAGATAAAGGAGAAATTGTTTTATACGGCTTAAGTAAAGATGCTTTTAATTATCCTAAAAATATACAAATAACTGAAATTGGAGGTTACTCATTTACAACATTTTCTTGCAATGGTGAAATAGGCTCAAATATAAATATTGGAAATGAGAGTGAATTATTTCTATTAATTAATAAAGAATTTAAAACTGTGAAAGATGTAGTTGAGAATTATGATCTTATTTTAGAAAAAATCAAAAATTTAAAAAAGTCTCCAGAAATAAACTATTTTGAATCACAAAATTCCGAAAATTACATTTTGGTACATAACAAAAAGTCAGTTGATCAAGATCCAATTTTTAATTTAGTTGGTATTGAAAGCTTGTTTGATTATGCAAAGACATTGACATGGAATAATCCTAATTGTTATTATAATAAAAATTAATAAAAACTTTAAACTTTGAGTATCAAATCCCTTGCGGAAGACGACCGCCCAAGAGAAAAATTCCTGTTGAAAGGAAAAGCCTCGGTTTCGGATTCGGAACTGCTGGCCATTATTATGGGAAGCGGAAATCGTGAGGAATCTGCTGTAGAATTGGCAAGAAGAATTTTGAATTCGGTTGAAAACAATTGGCACAGGTTAAGTCAATTATCAATAAAAGATTTGATGAAATTCAAAGGTGTAGGCGAAGCAAAAGCCATTTCCATCGCAACAGCTTTGGAAATCGGTAATAGAAAATCGCAGCAGGAAGTTTTGGAAAGACAACAAATCAGCAGTAGCAAAGATATTTTTGAAGTTTTACAACCACATCTTTCAGATTTGTCAACAGAGGAATTTTGGGCGATTTTCCTGAATCACCAAAACAAGATTTTATATAAAACCTGCCTTTTCAGAGGTGGAATTGCAAATTCTGTAGCGGATGTAAGAGTGATTTTCAAAACAGCTTTGGAACATTTTTCTACTAGAATCATTGTTGCGCACAATCATCCTGCAGGAAGTCTAAAGCCAAGTCAGGAAGATATTAGTATTACAAATAGGATTAATGAAGCCGGAAATTTGTTGGACATAGAATTACTAGACCACATTATTATTGCTCAAAATAAATTTTATAGTTTCAAAGAAGAAGGGATTTTATGATTAAACGACTGAAATATCAAGAAATTGATTTTGAAAAATACAACAGATGTATTGAAAATTCTGTTCAGAAAAAATTTTACGCTGAACGTATTTTCTTAGACATTAGCACAGATAAAAATTGGGAATTATTGGTTTATAAAGATTATGAAGCGGTGATGCCTGTGCCTTTAATAAAAAAGTATGGTTCTCAAATTGTGCACAACCCGAAACTTTGTCAACAATTAGGTGTTTTTTCTAAAATTGATTCATTACAAATCAATGATTTATTTTATCATTTTCTTACAAAAAATTATGCTATTAGATATTACACCTTTAATGATATTAACGCTCTGTCAGAATCATTAATAACGAGAAAAAATTTTTTAATTTTTCCGGATAAATATGAAACTGTAAGACAAAAATATTCACCAAAAAGAAAAAGAAAACTTAGATTGGATCAAGAGGTTTTGGATAATTCTGAAATTGTTAAAAATTTTGATTTAGAAACTGTTAAAAATTTTATCCGAAGTACAGGTTTAGGTGCAGATGCTAAAGATTTGGAAGAGTTTATTAATCTTTTATCAAAATTTTACCTCAATGATAAGCTAGATTTCTACGGTTTTTTCTATCATCAAAAGCTAATCAATATGATTGCTGTTTATCGTGAAAAGTATTCTTTAGCTCTTTTAGGAACTTTTAATGACAGAAACTATGTAAAATTGAGCGGATCGTCTTATTTAATTGATAAAGTAATTTCTGAAAATATAGAGACTAAAATTTTTGATTTTGAAGGAAGTGAAGTACCTGCTGTAGAAGAATTTTTCAGAGGATTTCGTCCTGAGTTGAGACCTTACTCATGTATTCAGGTTAGCAAAAAGGACCTAATCTTGAAGATTACTAAGAAATTATTCTTTCTAAATTAAAGTTCTATATTAAGTCAAAAAGTATTAATTTTGCAATCCGATTTCAGATATGTTTGATTCAGATTATTTCCCTTACGCTGTTGCAGTTATCATCTCATTGCCATTCTTGGTTTTTGCGAAACAATTCGTGAACAGTTTTGTCAGACTCAAAAAACAGGAAATTAATTTTCTGGCAACCAAGTCCAATAGCGAAATCAAACTTCAGGCATTGGAAAGAATGACTTTGTTTTTGGAAAGATTGAAACCATCCAATCTTGTAATGAAATTTGATAAAGGCCTTCAACCTCATGAATTCGTTTTTCTTACTGAAAAAAATATCACAGAAGAGTTTGAATACAATGCATCTCAACAACTTTACATTTCGAAATCTTCTTGGCAAGATATCTTGACAAGTAAAAATAATGTTATTCAAGCACTTCATAAGACGTATGAAGAATTGAATGAAAACTCAAAATTAGAAGACTTTAAAACTGTTTTCCTGATGAGTTATCTTAACTCCGAAGATTATATTTCGGACACGATTGAGAATCTTAGAAAAGAACTTAACAAAATAATATAAAATAAACATGATTCCTAGTTTTAAAGCACATCCTTGGCACGGGATTTCTGCTGGAGAAAATTCTCCGGAAGTGGTCAACGTTTTTGTAGAAATCGTTCCAACGGACACTATAAAATATGAAGTAGATAAAGAAAGTGGTTATCTGAAAGTGGATCGTCCACAGAAATTCTCCAACATTATTCCTGCGATGTACGGTTTCGTTCCAAGAACTTATTGTGAGGATGAAGTTAAGAATCTAGCGGTTTCAACTGGCGCAACAGACGTTACAGAAGGCGATCACGACCCTTTGGACATCTGCGTTCTTAGCTCGCACAACTTCACTTCTGGTAACATTCTTTTGCAGGCTATTCCAATTGGTGGTTTCCAAATGATTGACAAAGGAGAGGCTGACGACAAAATTATCGCAGTTTTGGTAGAAGATCAGGTTTATGGTCACATCAGAGATATTTCTGAGTTGCCAAAAGCAGAAGTTAACCGTTTGTTGCACTATTTCTTGAGTTACAAAAACTTGCCAACAGAACCTGCAAAAGTTAAAATCGATTTGGTTTACGGCGCAGATCAGGCAAAACAAGTCATTGTTGCTTCACAAAAAGACTATACAGATAATTTCGTTGAAAAATTGAAATAATCAAAAATACCAAATGCCATCTTTTATAAGGTGGCATTTTATTTAATATTAATTTGGGCGCCTTTATCCGTCCTCCGTTCCCGCTTTTTTCTTTCCAAGAAAAAGAGCTCCACTCAGGCCGGGGCGCGCTTCGCCAACGTCGAAGATTTCCCTACAATTAGAAATTTAAACAAATTATAGAAGTTTCCCCGTAAGGAACAATCCTGCAACAGAGAAATAGATAATCAATCCTGTAACATCCACAAGTGTTGCGACAAAAGGAGCAGAAGAAGTCGCTGGATCAAGTTTTAATTTTTTAAGAACAAAAGGAACCATAGATCCGGAAATTGTTCCCCAAAGAACAATCAACATCAAGGAAACGCCGATGCTTAATCCAACAAAAGTCCAATGTTCTCCATAATTAAATAATCCGACTTGTTGCCAAAAAGCAATTCTCATAAATCCTATAATTCCAAGAATACTTCCCAAGAAAATCCCTGTGAAGATTTCTTTTTTCATTACATACCACCAATCCTTCAGTCCAATTTCTTGAAGAGCCATTGCACGGATAATCAAAGTTGCAGCTTGCGAACCCGTATTTCCTCCACTCGAAATAATTAATGGAACAAACAAAGCCAAAACAACAGCTTTCTGAATTTCATCTTCAAAATGTCCCATCGCAGAAGCGGTCAACATCTCGGAAAAGAAAAGCACAACTAGCCAAAATCCTCTTTTCTTTACCATTTCGAAAACCGAAGTTTGAGTATAAGGAAGGTCCAATGCATCCAAACCTCCAAATTTTTGGATATCCTCTGTATTTTGAGATTCAATTTGATCCAAGATATCATCAATGGTTACAATTCCCACCAAAACTCCATTTTCTGTAATAATTGGCAATGCACTTCTATCATATTTCTCAAAATATGGAACCGCATTTTCTTTGGAAGTTGTTGTCTTAATCGCAACAAAATGATCGTCACAAAGCTCAGAAATCAATTGCTCTTCATCAGCCAATAGGAGAGAGCCAATTGTAATATCATCTATCAAACGATTTCTTTCATCAACAACATAGAGGAAATTGAGCGTTTCAACTTTCTTACCCACTTTTTTTATTTGCTGAAAACATCTTTTAACGGTCCATTCTTTTCGGATCTGAACATAATAAGGCGTCATCAAACGTGCGATTGAATCCGCTTCATAACCTAAAAGTTTTAAGGCAACTCTGCGTTCTTGCGGATTAAGAAGATTGATAGAATATTTGATTAGTTCATCCGGAAAATCCTCAAAAAGTTGAGTTCTGTCGTCAGGCGACATTTCGTTCAGGATGTCAGAAACCTCGTGACTTGCAATACTTCTGATAGTATCTTCTTGAAAATCAGGATCAAGATGCGAGAAAACTTCTGCCTTCTCAGATCTTTGCAATTTCAAAAACTGCAAAATACGTTCTTCCGCTGGCAATTTGCTCAGGGATTCGGCAATATCCGCAGGATTTAATATGATTTCTTGATTCTCGATATTTAACTTTTTTGCATTGCAAAAGTATTAAAATCTTAAGAAAAAAAGTATTAAGATTACGTAAAATTAAGATGCTTTTCTTAGGATTACTTGTCGGTTTCTCAGTTCTTTTTCCATTTTTCGGATGGCTCCTTTTGTACCGATTATTACAGAGTTTTCTGCACTTCCCAACAATCTGGCATTTCCTTTATAAGTATCGTAGGAAGTTTCCATCACAAAATCACCATTAGCATCATAAAGCTTCAAACTTACAACCACTTGATTAGAAAACACATACTTTCCAAAGCCAACTTTGAAATATTTTACTTTTGGTATAACGGCCACATCTGCATTATTGTTTTTACAGATTTCTTTTACTGTTTTAGAATCAACTTCGTCAAAAGGAATAGAAGTGTTTACTTGTAGATATTTTACATTTCCTATAGCTTTCATCTTGTCAGAAGTTGCATTATAGAAAGCAGAAAATGTAGGATCTTTAATCTCAGTAATATCAGGAAACACCTCTGGTTCAAAGTAAAGAACAGTTTTTATAGCATTGATTTTTGCATCTTTATTAAAATAAAGAAGACTATCCCCATAACTGGCACAGGAAACAAAAAAACAAAGGATAAAAACAGAATAAAAAGAGTAGTTTTTCTTCATCGTATTGATGTTGCAAAAATACAACCAAATTTCCTTATTCGTAATAAAAATTTAAGATTTTTTAACAGACACATTTTTTATTTTTTCGATGTAACCATTCACAAAATCGATAACAATTGATTACTTTTGTTTCTATGACTTCTACAGACAAAAGATTATACCTTATAGATGCTTATGCTATGATTTTTCGTGGCTATTTTGCATTCATCAAGAATCCGAGAATTACTACAAAAGGGATTAATACTTCAGCAATCTTCGGATTTACCAATTCATTGATTGAACTTATCAAAAGAGACCGACCAACACATCTGGCAGTGGTTTTTGATGTTGGAAGAACCAATGTTCGTCATGATGATTATGCAGAATATAAAGCCAATCGTTTGGAAACGCCTGAACCGATTTTGTTGGCGAAACCTTACATCAATAGTATTTTGGAAGCGATGCATATTCCTATTTTGGGAGTTGAGGGTTATGAGGCAGATGATGTTATCGGAACCATTGCCTGCAAAGCGGAAAAGCAAGGTTATCAGGTTTTTATGGTGACACCGGACAAAGATTTTGCGCAATTGGTAACAGAAAATATCAAAATCTATAAACCTGGATTGAAAGGTGGCGACATCGAAATCTTAGGTGTTGAAGAAGTTAAAGCTAAGTATGAGATTAGTGACCCAAAACAAATCATTGATTATCTTGGAATGATGGGCGATGCTGTGGATAATATCCCAGGTCTGGAAGGTGTTGGAGAAAAGACTGCCAAGAAGTTTATACAGGAATTTGGATCGATGGAAAATCTTTTGGCTAACACACATACATTAAAAGGAAAGCTTAAAGAAAAAGTTGAAGCCAGTGCAGAAAGAGGTTTATTATCCAAAAAGTTAGCAACAATACTTTGTGATGCTCCCATAGAGTTTTTGGAAGAACAATATGACCTTGATGTTCCGGATTTTGAGAAAGTAAAAGAAATTTTTGATGAATTGGAATTCCGAAGACTTTATGAAAATCTTTACCGCGCATTCTCCAATAAAGAATATGTGGAAGAATTGATGGAAGTAGACAATCCTGTCGGTGGAAAAATTGAAACAAAAGTTGCTTCTCATAAAAACGGGACAATGGATCTTTTTGCAAGTTTCGAACAATTGGAACAAGCAACAACGACTAAAACGAATATAGAAGAGAATGATCACCTTTATCAATACATTGATTCTCCAAAAGCTCAGAAAATCCTTGTAGAAAATCTTATCAAACAAAAAGCGGTGTGTTTTGATACAGAAACAACTTCTCTTAATGAGCTGGAAGCTGAATTGATCGGGATGAGTTTTTCATACAAAAAAGGCTTGGCTTATTATATTCCGATTTCTGAAAATCAGGAAGAAGCGCAGGGAACGGTTGAGATTTTCCGTCCGTTTTTTGAAAATCAAAATGTTCTGAAAATTGCTCATAATATGAAATATGATGCTAAAGTTCTTCAGAATTATAATATAGATGTGACTGGCAAATTGTTCGATACGATGATTGCCCATTATCTTCTGAATCCAGATGGCAGACACGGAATGGATTATCTTTCCGAAATGTATCTGGACTACAAACCTGTTTCCATCGAGACTTTGATTGGAAAAAAAGGGAAGAATCAATTGACACTTCGTGAAGTTGATTTGGTAACTCAAACCAATTATGCAGCAGAAGATGCTGATGTAACATTTCAACTATATGAATTGTTTGCGCCACAATTAGTCAAAGAAAATTTGGAAGAATTGTTTTATAATGTCGAAATGCCGTTGATGAAAGTTCTTGCCAAAATCGAATTGACAGGTGTTAAACTTGATGAAAAATGGTTGGCTCAGGAAAGTGTTGATCTCGAAAATGATTTAAGAATTCTTGAATCAAAAATATTCGAATTATCTGGAGAAGAGTTCAATATGAATTCGCCGAAGCAATTGGGTGAGATTTTATTTGATAAAATGCAATTGGATCCGAAAGCTAAAAAAACCAAAACCGGACAATATGCAACCTCTGAAGATGTATTGCAAAAATTATCCTCGAAACACGAAATTATCACTTCAATTCTGGAATACAGGACTTTACAGAAGCTGAAATCGACTTACGTTGATGCTTTGCCAGGCCAGATTGATAAAAAAGATAATCGTGTTCATACAACTTTTGCCCAAACGGTTGCCGCAACAGGCCGTTTGGCGAGTGTGAATCCGAATCTTCAAAATATCCCAATCCGAACTTTGAGAGGACAACAAATCCGTGGTGCTTTTGTTTCTGATGAAGGAAAAAAAATCATTTCTGCCGATTATTCTCAAATTGAATTAAGATTGATTGCAGAAATTTCCGGCGAACAAAATATGATAAAAGCGTTCCAAAATGGCGAAGATATTCACGTTTCAACGGCGGCAAAATTGTTTGATATTCCTCTTGAAGAAGTGACGAAAACTCAGAGAGGTCAGGCAAAAACCGTGAATTTTGGAATTATCTATGGTCAAGGCGCATTTGCTTTAGCAGAACAAACCGGACTTTCCAGATCGGAAGCTAAAAAAATGATCGATTCTTATTATGAGAATTATCCAAGACTGAAAGAATATATGGCAGAGCAAGTCAAAAAAGCTCAGGATTTTGGTTATGTAGAAACCATTCTCGGTAGAAAACGCCATTTAAAAGATATTAATTCCAGCAATTTTGTAGTTAAGGCTCACGCCGAAAGAAATGCCGTGAATGCACCAATACAGGGAAGTGCAGCAGATATCATTAAACTTGCAATGATAAAAATTGACCAAGAACTGGAAGCTCAAAATCTTGAAACAAAAATGCTTTTACAGGTTCATGATGAATTACTTTTCGAAGTTCCTATCGTTGAAATAGAAACCGCAAAATCTTTAATCAAAAAAGAAATGGAATCTGCATTTGCTACAAGCGTTCCGCTTTTGGTGGAAGTTGGCGTTGGCGATAATTGGTTGGAAGCACATTAATATAAATTATGAATTATAAGTTATAAATGATTAATTATAAAAACATAAAAATATGAAAGCAGTAGTATTTTACGAGCACGCAACGGATAAATCAATGGATGAGTTTATGGCTGTTTTTCCTCGTCACGAAGAGTTTGAAGCGGAATTTATAAAGTCCGGAAGAGTTTTGGGAACAGGCGCTTTTGCCAATCCTGGAGAAGGTGCAATGGCAATTTTTGTAGACAGACAAGCTGCAGAAGATTTTGTAAATGGTGATCCTTTTGTTCAGGAAGGTTTGATTGCAAAAACAACTATCAGGGAATGGAATGATGAATTGGCATAATTTGTTCTGTTTAATTGACTTTAAACATTAAAATTCAATATTATGATTTCACAAATAATTCCAAAATTACCTTTTATCGACAAAGAGAAAACATTGCAATATTATCAGAATTTAGGTTTTGAATTTCCTGCAGATTATGGTCAATATTTGATTGCGGTTTATAATAATTCGGAGCTTCATTTTTTTGAGTTTGAAAGTTTGATTCCTGAAAAATCAGATTTTATGCTGTATCTTAAAATTTCGAATAACATTGATAAATTTTATCAGCAAATTCAGGATAAAGGAATTGCGATTCATCCCAATGGAAGCCTCGAAACAAAACCTTGGGGAATGAGAGAATTTTCTTTGATTGACCCGAATGGAACTTTGCTAACTTTCGGAGAGAAGATGAATTAATATGATAGAAAAATTGATGTTAAGTCCCAATATTATTGGATTTATTTTTATTTTGGCAGGATTAATCCAAATGATATTTCCACCAAAAAAGATCAACAGTCTTTACGGTTACAGAACGCCTCGGTCTATGAAAAATATTGAGGTTTGGAATTTTGCACAGAAATTATCATCCAAAATATTAATTCTAATAGGCTTTTTCTTAATTCTCTTTGGAATCATTGCCTTATTTTTAGGATTACAAGAAGTACTGATCAATTCGGTTGGAATTGGATTAATGCTACTATTTGCAATAATTCTATTTTTCTATATGGAATCAGCAATCAAAAAAAAGTTTCCTTAGGAATTGTAACATTACTTTTATAAAACCGACTTAATTATAAATTAAATTTATGAAATCGCCATTGGTATTTAAACATAATTAATTTGGCAACTGCGATTCCATATGACAATAAGAAAAATAAATATCTATATATGAAAAATATAAAACTATACGGATTTTTTATTGGAGCAGCGCTTTTGACAAGTTGTGCGTCGAGTAAAAATTTCGGTTATGAAGGAAAGGGTTTCAAAGATGCCTATAATAGTATTACTGCAGAGGAACTGAAAACCAATCTTTATGTGATTGCCGGTGACGATATGGAAGGTAGAGATACCGGAAGCGCAGGGCAGAAAAAAGCCGGCGTTTATATGATTGAGCAATACAAGAAAAATGGTATTGGTTTCCCGGCGGCATTAGGTTCTTATTATCAAAAAGTACCTTCTGAAGCTATGAAAAAATATGGTGAAACTCTGCCAGATTCTGAAAATATAATGGCTTATATAGAAGGTTCTGAGAAACCAAATGAAGTAATTGTAGTTTCTGCTCATTACGATCACGTAGGAATGAAAAAAGGTGAAGTTTACAACGGTGCAGATGACGACGGAAGTGGAACTGTGGCTGTAATGGAGATTGCTCAAGCTTTTCAGGAGGCTAAGAAAAAAGGTTACGGACCAAAGCGTTCGATTCTTTTTCTACACGTAACTGGCGAGGAGCACGGACTTTTTGGCTCAGAATATTATTCTGATCATCCGGTTTTTCCTTTGGCTAATACTGTTGCAGACCTTAATATCGATATGATTGGAAGAGATGATCCAGAAAACAGAGGTAAGCAATATGTTTATGTTATTGGATCTGAAATGTTGAGCACAGAATTGAAAAAAATCAATGAAGAGGCTAACAAAAAATCTGTAAATCTGGAACTGAATTATAAATATGATGATCCAAAAGATCCACAAAGATTATACTACAGATCAGATCATTACAACTTTGCAAAGCATAATATTCCGGTTGCTTTTTTCTTTGACGGAATCCACGAAGATTATCACAAACCGACAGATACGCCTGACAAAATTGATTATCCATTATTGCAAAAAAGAACCCAATTGGTTTTTACTACTGCTTGGGAATTGGCAAACAGACCAGACAGAATCGTAGTTGACGGAAAGAATACAAGATAAAATAATAAACTATAAAAAATAAAACCAGCTTACTATTAAGCTGGTTTTTTATTGGAATTAATTACCAAAATCATTATTCTTGACTTCAGGATTATCTAAAAATCTATAGAGATAAGGCGCCTTGTTTGCTGAACCACTATAATGCTTTTCAAGTCTTTCCAAGATATTCATACTCAATATTTTTCTTTGGAAATTATTCCTTCTGAGTGGTTCTCCTAAGATAGATTCATAAAGATTTTGAAGTTCTTTCATCGTGAATTTATCAGGCAAAAGATTACTTCCCATCACCTGATAATCAATATTTTTTCTGAGATAAAGAAGACCTTTTTCAATCATTTCTTTGTGGTCAAAAGCGAGATTCGGGATTTCATCAATATCAAACCATTGGCAAACCTCATTGAAAGAATCTGGGAAAGTGTAGGTCAAAGTATAGTCAATCAAAGCATAATAGCCTACAGAAATGAAACGCTGATAAATCCAATGATTGGTATCAACCTTGATATTTTTGTTTTCTAAAAGTTTTTGGTGTGTATTGTTTTCTGTCCTCTTGATATCACCAAAAGTGTAGAATTGCTCCATATAAACATCCGAAAGATGTGTTCTCTCGTACAAAGTTCTGGCAGCAGCGTCATTCAGATTTTCATCATTGAAAATAAATCCTCCGGGAACTGCCCAAAGATCCAAATCATGATATTTTAATAACAAAACCTTAAGTGTATCCTTATGAAATCCGAAAATGACACAATCTACAGACACGTGTTCCACGAAGTCTTTTGTGTCTATAAGCTCCCTTAAATTCTGTTTATTCTTGTTGGTTTCGGTCATAGGTTATCGTTGTTTTATTGAGAAAAAAAGTGAGACCAAATATAATTAATAATGGGAATAAAATAAATATTGGATAAAAATTACTTAGATTTTTATGAAAAACCCCAGCCATATACAGAGAACCGACTGAACTTCCCAAGGATGAACAAATCATTACGATTGATATTAGCAAGTGTGTTTTTTCCTTTGGAACTTTATTCAAAACTTCTGCATTGTATAGTGGAAACAAGGGCGCTAGAAATAATCCAATCAAAGGCATTAAGAATATAAGCAGGAATTTGTAATCCAAATAAAAATTTGAGATGATGATTTGACAAATTGATAAAATGGTGAAGACCATTAAAAGACAAATCAATACAAGTTTGAACCAATGTAATCTTAAAATCAATCTGCTATTAATTAATCTACCAAAGAAAGAAAACAAAGCTAAAAATGCTGAAGCCTGCAATGCAAAATAAGAATTGAGTTTCAAATTATTTCTAAAAAAACTAGGCAGCCAGGAATTAAAACTCTGCTCTACAAAAACCATAAAAAACACGATGATGAAGAAATAAATAATTTTTGGATTAAGGAAAAACTTCCATTCTCCAGATTTTTTCTCGGTGTCAGAAATTTTTACTTCATCTATTTTTAGTGGTTTTAGCATCAGAATATTAATAATACTTAAAACTGCAATTACCCAAAATCCGAATTTCCAATATTCGGAAAAAGAACTAGTTAACAGACTTCCGAAACCAATATTGACAAAAAAAATCCCAATCATAAAAGATGCATCCACACTACTTATTGCACTCGCCAACTGTTTATCCTGGAAATTATTTTTGATAATACTGAAAACAGAGATTTTAGCCAAAGCAAAACTTACCCCAACAATACTGAGCCAAATCTTGAAAAACCAAAAAGCATCTACAAGAGGAAGCGCAATACAGCTTGTAAGAATAAAAATCAATGAAAAAATAAGAGCATTTTTATTTCCTGTTTTAGCAATCAGATTAACACAAAACAACGAAACAACCGCCATCGGAATATCTTTAAACGACTCCAAAACACCCAAACCTTTGTATGATATTTTCTCCGAAAGTTGCAGAATAATTACTCCCATGCTGTTAAGCAACATAGAGAAAATTAAAAAGCTCAACATTAGTGGAAATTTTATTGGTTTTTTATTAACATTCATTTAATCGACCTTAACTTAAACTTAACAATTGGTAGTGTTTTTGGGGATTCCAAATATAACAATTATAATGATATTACTGATGATAATCATCGTTAAATTATCGATAAACAGTAGCTTTTTGAAAAAAATAAAAAATAATTTTGTTATATCGAAAAAAAAGATACTTTTATTGTCTCAGTTTGAGATTAACAAAAATTAATTAAAATATGAACTTAAAGTATTCAAAATGTCTTGGGTTAGCCGCTGTACTTTACTTCACAGCCAACTACTCAGCTCAACAACGGGTAAGTGACACTGCTTCTAAAGAAAAAACGATAGAAGAAGTTGTCGTTATCGGTTATGGGACTCAAAAGAAAAGCAATGTGACCGGTGCGATTGCTAGTATTAAAGCTTCTGATATTGAAAACATTCCAGCAGGAAAACCAGAACAAGTGTTACAAGGTAGGGCTGCAGGTGTTAATGTTGTTTCGAATTCTGGCCAACCAGGTGCATCATCATCTATTAAGGTAAGAGGTATTACCAGTTATAATTCTAACAATGATCCACTTTGGGTTGTAGATGGAATTGTGGTAGACGGAATTGGCTGGCTTTCTCAAAGTGATATCGAAAGTATAGAAGTTTTGAAAGATGGAGCTTCTTCAGCAATTTATGGTGTTTCTGCTGCCAGAGGTGTAATATTAGTGACTACAAAAAAGGGAAAAGCAGGAAGACTCAACTTATCATATAATGGATTTTTTGGAGTAAGTAATGCTGCACGAAAATTAGACTTGCTTAATGCTACACAATATGCAACGGTAATCAATGAAGGATTCGCTAATGATGGTAGTCCTATTAGATTTTCTAATCCATCATCATTTGGTTTAGGAACAGATTGGCAGGATATTATTTTCAGTTCTGCTGATAGACAAAATCATGAAATCAGTGTTCAGGGTGGAAACGAAAAATCAACTTTCTTTGGTTCATTCGGTTACTATGATCAATCGGGTATTGTTATGAGAGATATATCTTATTACAAAAGATTAACCGCAAGATTAAACTCCACGCACAAAGTAACCAGTTGGTTAACTTTAGGTCAGACCTTTGCCTACACCAATCAAAAAAATCAAGGTATTAATGCTAATGGTGAGTTTGGAGGGCCTTTAAGCTCCGCAGTAAATCTTGATCCAATTACTCAAGCTGTAGTTACAGATATGTCAACCGTAAATTCAGCACTGTATTCGAATCCTAATATTGTACGTGATCCTAATGGTAACCCTTATGGTATATCTCCGTACGTTAATCAGGAAATGTCCAATCCGTTAGCTTTCAAATATACACAACTTGGTCAGCAGAACTGGTCAGATGACTTTATTGCAAGTGTTTTTGGTGAAGTTAAATTTTTGGATAATTTGACTTTAAGGTCATCTTTAAATGGGAAAAAAGCATATTGGGGCAACCAAGGTTTCACACCATTATTCTATCTAAATCCGAATTATAGCAATCTTGTTAATAATAGTTTAAGCAGAACTACGCAGACAAAATTTGAGTGGAGTATGGAAAATACTTTAACCTATCTATTCAAATTTGGCGATCATCATTTTAATGCGTTAATAGGAACTGGATATTATGATTATAATATAGGCGGTGGCCAAACCGTTACTTATACTAATTTACCAGTCAGTAATTATCAAGATGCTTCTTTTAATTTCTTCACACCTATAGAAAACAAAAATGTTAATGCTTGGGATAATGTAGAATGGAATAAGGCATCATATTTTGGACGATTGATTTATGATTATCAAAACAAATATTTATTTACAGGGACATTCAGATATGATGGTTCATCTCTTTTTGGAGGAAACAAACATTGGGGTAAATTCCCATCATTTTCTGTTGGATGGAATGTTGACAAAGAAAATTTTTGGCCAGAAAATAATGTAGTAACATCACTTAAACTACGTGGTGGTTATGGAAATCTGGGCAATGACGGTATGGACGCATTTAAGTTTGCGCTTTATTATATCCCAGGGGCAAACTATACAGATGGTAATGGTAATATTATGCCAGGTTATTATCCGAACGCTTTAGCAAATCCTAATCTAAAATGGGAAAGTACTAGGCAGACTAATATTGCAGCGGATATGAAATTATTCAGAGATTTTTCTTTGACAGTCGATGTGTATAATAAAACATCTTATGATATTTTGCGACCAGTGCAAATACCTGGATATGTTGGAGTAACAGGCGTATCTTTCGCTAATGCTGGAGATATGGAAAACAAAGGGATTGAGGTAGAGCTTGGATACAAAAAAACAATAAATGATTTCACAATATCGTTTAACAGTAATTTTGCTTATAATGAGAACAAAATTCTTTCATTGACATCTGGTCAAAAATTTGAAGATAGAGCAGGCTTCCAATCAATGGGGCCTATCCAAAGAATAGTTCCTGGAGAATCTTATAACAGTTTTTATGGTTTCCAGACATTAGGTGTTTTCCAAAATCAAGCTCAGATTGATGCTTATGTTAACGGAAGCGGTCAAAAGTATCAATCTAATGCAAAACCAGGAGATTTTATATGGGCAGATTCTAATGGAGATGGCGTAATTAATGATGAAGATAAAGTCAACTTAGGGAATTCAATTCCAAAATTCAATTTTGGAGCAACATTGAATTTAAATTACAAAAACTGGGATTTGATGGTTTTTGGTCAAGGTGCAGCAGGACACAAAGTATTTCAAGGTTTGAGAAGACTAGATATTCTTGATGCTAACTATCAAACCAAAATTCTTGACAGATGGACTGGTGAAGGTTCTACAAATGATAATCCAAGATTAACAAGAGCCGATCTCAATAAAAATTACTCAAGACTTTCAGATTGGTACTTGCAAAAAGGAGATTACTTTAGAATTAAACTAATATCAATTGGTTATACATTACCTCAATCTGTTTCTGAAAACTTTGGTGCTAGTAAAGTAAGATTCTATGTTACCGGAGAAAATGTTTTCACTTTTACAAAATATACAGGTTATGATCCAGAGATTGCTGCCGGTGATTCTTATGGTATTGATAGAGCATTTTATCCACAGGCTAGAACTTTTATGTTTGGTGCTAATATAACTTTCTAAAAAAATAACAATGAAAAATAAAATATTAAAAATAAGTTTTGCGGCAATCTTTTTAGTAAGTATGCCAAATCTAGTAGTTTCTTGTACGGACGACGATTTAGAAGAAAAAGAATATAAAGGAGCTTTCGCAAACTTTTTCCGCAATGAGCAGGAATGTTTCTTTGCTCTTGTAGGCACCTATGATCCGCTAAGAAAATATGCTGGCGGCTTCGAAAATATGGTGACCTTTTATAATGCCGCATCTGATGACTTCTATGCAGGTGGAGGAAGTGCAACAGATGGTGCTGGAATTCAAGGAGCTTCCAACTGGCAAATTAACCAGACTACAATGCCCGTAAGTTATTGGAGAGATTATTACCAGGGAATTGCAAGAGCTAATGAAGTCATCAAAAGAGTTCCAGATGCAAATATGAGTGACGCAATAAAAAGCCGTTTTATTGCAGAAGCTAAAACTCTTCGTGCCATTTATTACTTTGATTTATTAAGAGTTTTTGGAAATATCCCATTGATATTAAATACATTTACTGTAACTGATGACTTTTATAATGTGCCACAAGTTGCACCAGCTGAAATCTATGCTCAAATAGAAAAAGATCTAACCGATGCGACTCCAAATCTGCCAATGACAGTTGGAGGTGCTGAAAGAGGAAGATTAACACAAGGTGCAGCTAAAGCATTATTAGGTAAAGTATATCTGTATGAAAAGAAAAATACACAAGCAGCAGCTCTATTGGCGGAAGTCAACGGAACACCAGGTAGCACTAGCCAATACGGATACAAACTGGTAGATAACTACAATAGTCTGTGGATTACTGACAACAAGTTTACAACAGAATCTGTATTAGAAGTAACTCATTCCAACAAAGGTAATTCCGATTGGAGCTTCTGGGGAGCAGGAAATGATGAGGGTAATTCAATCAATATTATGACTGCTCCAAGAGCCTACACAAGAAAAACTGATGATGCACCAGATGTTGTAGGTGGATGGGCATTTAATACTGTGACTACAGACCTTTATAACTTTATGCAAGGTGATCCAAGGATGTCTGCAACAATTCTCAATATGGCTATGCTTACAGCGGAAAACAAAGCAAGTTATTCTCCAGCATATATGGACACCGGTTATTTCTTGAATAAATATATGCCAACAAGAGATGAAGTCACAGATCTTCCTGGAGCTACTGAACTTAACTATAGACAAAATTATATTCTTATCAGGTTAGCAGACACATATTTAATGGAAGCCGAAGCTTTAGGAGGAACAGGAAGTAGGGCTCAAGCATTATTGGATGCTGTAAGAGCGAGAGTTGGTTTGACATCTGTTCCTGTAAGTTTACAGGCAATAAAAGACGAAAGAAGAAAAGAGTTAGCTGGAGAAGGTCATAGATTTTTTGACTTAGTAAGATGGGGAGAAGCGGCAAGCAAACTTTCCAGTAGAGGATTCGTTGCTGGTAAAAATGAAATTATGCCAATACCTCTGACTGAACTTACAGGTACAGCATTAAAACAAAACCCACATTATAATAATTAATTATGAAAAATTATATAAAACATACATTATTAGGATTAACAGCATTGGCAGTTTCTTGTGCACCTGATAGAGTAGATGGTGACGGAAACGGTTTAGTTCCAACCAACTCTGATGCTTCATTTACAGTAACAAAAACTTCTGAGAATCATTACAGATTAACAGCTTCTAATAATAATTATATCTCATCAAAATGGGACTTAGGAGATGGAGGCGGATTTGGAGTTGGTCCTAATATTTATGACGTTTTCATCCCAGATGAAGGAACTTATAATGTTCAACATCAGATTATTGGTCAAGGAGGTGTCGTAGGCGGAACAGCTAGTCAAACAATCACTGTTGACAAAGCCGACCCTGCTGCAGGCAATATGATTCAAGGCGGAAAGTTTGCAGATGCAACAGATGTTGCCAAATGGACATTAGCATTCCCTAATCCGTCCAACTCTGCTTTATGGGTTTGGGATCTTGCAAACAAGAAAGCAACATTCACAGCAAATGGATGGGATAGAAATGTAATGTATCAGGCTGTAGAAGTTGTAGAAGGCCGCAAATACAAAGCAGACGCTATTGTTAGCTCCAAAGGCGTTTCTGATTCTTGGTTTGAGATTTACGTAGGTTATACAAAACCGACCGCTAATACAGATTATACAGGAGACGGTAACGATTCAACTTGGTTGAGAGGAATCAATACTTGGGCTGGAAGTGGAACTTCTGCATTCTCAGGTAAAATTTCAATTGTTGGTTCAAAAAATTCCAATAATCCTGACGGTGTTTTTACGGCTACCAAAACGGGTATTGCATACTTTGCCATCAGATCAGGTGGTAATGATATGAAAGACGGAATTTCTATTACGAATATAGAGTTCCGCGGCGTTAACTAATTTTTTCTAATCATATTCTTAGGTGAAAGAGGTTCTCAAAAACCTCTTTCATTTTTTATATTAATCAAATATTTTTCTAAGCTTCTCTTATGAAAGAGAGCTGTATTGGGAATAATCATTTCAATACAATTCTCTTGTTATAAAATATTTAAAACAATTTAATAAAATGTATAATAATAAGATTTTTCCGAATAAATTACTGTTCTGCGGATTGACAGTTTTTTCATTACTTTTTTGTCAAAGCAATAGTGTAGAAGATTCTTCAAATCCTCCGACTGATGGTGGAGATAATGGTAATTATGCTTCAGCAAATGTCTGGCTTACAAAAGCAGACGAAACAGTAAAACTTCAAAAACAAAGTGATATTTTCTTCAATAACGCAACCAATAACTATCAAACTCTTGATGTTGATGCTTCGCAAAAATATCAGACAATTGATGGTTTTGGATATACGTTGACTGGTGGAAGTGTTGAAGTTATTAATCAATTATCAGCTTCAAAAAAAGAGGAATTATTACAGGAATTCTTCTCTAATAAAGATAATTCTATTGGCGTAAGTTATATAAGATTAAGTATTGGCGCATCGGATTTGAACAGCAGCGTTTTTTCTTATGATGATATGCCTGCAGGACAAACAGATATGTCTTTAGCTAATTTTTCTTTATCAAAAGACCAGGCTCTTATTGATATGCTAAAGAAAATATTAACCATCAATCCCAACATCAAAATTATGGCAGCGCCTTGGTCACCACCAGTTTGGATGAAGGATAACGGAAGTTCAATAGGAGGTAGTTTGAAACCAGAATATTATGGCGTTTATGCGCAGTATTTTGTGAAATATATTCAGGGAATGAAAGCGCAGGGAATCACTGTCGATGCAATTACACCACAAAATGAACCTTTGCATCCCGGGAATAATCCAAGTCTGTTGATGACTGCTCCTCAACAAGCAACTTTTATCAAAAATAATTTAGGACCGGCATTTCAGGCAGCCAATATCAAAACAAAGATTGTTCTTTATGATCACAACTGCGATAAGCCAGATTATCCATTGGAAATTTTAGCTGATGCAGATGCGGCGAAATATGTGGATGGTTCAGCTTTTCATTTGTATGCTGGAAATATCTCAGTTTTGAGTAATGTTCATTTGGCTCAACCAACTAAAAATCTTTATTTTACGGAGCAATGGACAGGTTCTACATCGTCTTTTTCAGATGATTTGATGTGGCATTCTAAGAATGTGATTATCGGTTCTATGAGAAACTGGAGCAAAATCGCATTGGAATGGAATCTTGCCAATGACCCACAGTTCAATCCACATACAGATGGCGGTTGTACACAATGTAAAGGTGCAATTACCGTGAACTCAAGCGAAAATTTGACTAAGAATGTGGCATATTATATCATTGCACACGCTTCGAAATTTGTTCCTCAGAATTCTCAAAGAATTGCTTCTACGCAACCAGGAAATCTAAGCTCTGTTGCTTTTACAAGACCTGATGGAAAAACAACTTTAATTGTTCTGAATGAAGGAAATGCAACGGAGAATTTCAACATCAAAATGAATGGCAAATCTGCAGCCACTTCTTTACCGGCAAGAGCTGTAGCCACTTATGTATTCTAAAATTAATTTTATGATGAATTCCAAAACATTTAAAATAGTATCAGCATTCATATTAATTTCTGTATTGAATATTTCCTGTTCGACTCAAAAAAGCTCGGATAAAGGAAAACTTGTTTTTCAGGATGAATTCAGTTATAAAGGATTACCGGATTCATCAAAATGGGAATTCGAAGTGGGGGGCGATGGTTTTGGGAATAATGAACTTCAGTATTATACTAAGGACAGAACAGAAAATGCAAGGGTAGAAAACGGGAATCTCATTATCGAAGCCAAAAAAGAAAAATGGGAGAAAAACGATTATACATCGGCAAAACTAATTACCAAAAATACATTTCCATTCCAATATGGAACGATTGAAGTACGAGCAAAATTACCCAAAGGTAAAGGAACTTGGCCTGCAATCTGGATGCTGAGCCAGAATATAAAAGAATGGCCGGATGATGGTGAAATCGATATTATGGAACACGTGGGGTATAACGAAGGTTTTGTTCACGGTTCTGTTCATACAAAAAAATACAATCATATCATCAATACTCAAAAAACGGATACAATTATCATCAAAGATGTGGCAGAAAATTTCCACGTTTACAGAGCTGATTGGTCACCGGATAAAATCGAAATGTTTGTAGATGATAAAAAATATTTTACATATATCAAAACTGAAAACGATTACGAAGCTTGGCCCTTTGACCAACCATTTTATTTGATTCTAAATCAGGCAGTAGGAGGGAATTGGGGTGGAAAAGAAGGTGTAGATTCTACCATTTATCCTCAGAAATTCTGGATAGATTATGTTAGAATTTATAAAAAATAACTGATGTTGATATTGACATCAAATTTCTAAAAGTAAAAATGAAAAAGACAATTATAGTATTTGTTGCATTATCTTTTGCAGCAAGTATTAATGCCCAGAATTACTGGAAAAAAGGAATGAAAGAGGGGAGAGTGATTATCACTTCTCAAAAAACAAATGAGAAATTTGCTAAAAAAGCGAATGCCAAGTTTGTAGATTTTCCTCAGCCAAAAGAAACAGATGTCTGCGTTTTTGTAGACCCAGATTTCAAATATCAAAAATTAATTGGAATTGGTGGTGCGATTACAGATGCATCAGCAGAAGTTTTTGCAAGAATCCCGAAAGAGAAACAGAAGGAATTTATCGAAGCTTATTACGGAAAATCGGGGATTGGTTATAATATCGTTCGAACCAATATGAATTCCTGTGATTTCTCCAGCGACAGTTATACTTACATTAATGATAATGATGAATCCTTAAAATCATTCGATGTAAAGCACGATGAACAATACAAAATTCCATTAATTAAAGAAGCTCAGAAAGCCATTATTCCAAAAGATTTCAGATTTTATTTCAGTCCGTGGAGTCCGCCAGCTTGGATGAAATCTAACAATAATATGCTGAAAGGTGGAAGATTATTGGACAAATATTATCAGGTTTGGGCGAATTATTATATTAAATTCATCCAGGAATACGAGAAAAGAAATATTCCGGTTTGGGGATTGACAATCCAGAATGAACCAATGGCCGTTCAGACTTGGGAGTCTTGTATTTATACCGCAGATAAAGAAGCAAAATTCCTAAAAGAAAACCTTGGTCCAACATTATGGAAGAATAATTATAAAGACAAAAAAGTCATTATTTGGGATCATAACAGAGACTTGATGTATCAGCGAACTACAACAACTTTGCAAGATCCTGAAACTTCAAAATATGCTTCCGGTATCGGTTACCATTGGTACGAAACGTGGAATAACAAATCTCAACTATTTGATAATCTTGCTGAAACGCACAGAGCTTTTCCGGATAAATTTTTGATTTTCACAGAAGGTTGCAAAGAACAATTTGATTTTTCTAAGATTTATGATGTTAGTTTAGGTGAATTGTATGGTCGAAATATGATTAATGATTTCAATAAAGGAACTTCTGCGTGGACCGATTGGAACATTCTTCTAGATGAAAAAGGCGGACCAAATCACGTGGGAAATTTCTGTTTTGCACCAATTATCTATGATACAAATAAGCAAGAACTTCATTATACTTATGAGTATTACTACATCGGTCATATTTCAAAATATGTAAAGCCAAATGCTCAGCGTGTTGGAACTTCCACCAATAAAGATTTCCTGTTATCTACAAGCTTTTTGAACGAGAGTGGGGAACTTGTAGTAGTGGTGATGAACGAAGGAGATAAGGATACAGATTTCAATCTTTGGATAGAAGGAAAATCTTCCAAACTCTCTGCACCAGCACATTCTATACAGACTATAATTTTATAGTAATATATTATTTTCTAGGAACAGCAGCTTTTTAAGGCTGCTGTTTTTATTTTAATTTGTCCGCAATCATCTTGCAATCGGCCGGGGCAAATCTTTGACCTTTTGTAAAGTTGATAGCTTTTGGAGATTCATATACTGATCTTGAAGAATTAGATTCTGCATATTTTCCGATGCCTTCTAACAAAACGCCACTGTCTTGTAAGAAATAAATTTCACGTTCGCTAGTAGTGCCTTCGGAAGCAAATTTATAATTGACTTTCAATGTATCACCAGAAACTTTTCCTGTGATATCACCAGAATTCGAGTCTTTTTCGAAGTTTTTATATTTCAATTTACCCGAGACATTACCATCAATTATTTTATAGGATAAAAACACAGAATCCTTCGCTAAGACATTCATATAACAATAATCTACATTTTCAGCTTCAGCAATTTGATTTCTAAGGTTTCTGTCAATTGCTAAAGTATCGGGCTTTCTATTTTCAACATTTTTTTGTGTGGCATCATTTTTCTCACAAGAATTTAGAATAACTAAACCAGACAACATTAAAATAATTTGTTTCATAACAGTTTGTTTAAAACTAAGTTTAGAAAATACTATACCAAAATAATAGAAGAAAAACACGTAATAAAACTGTTTATAGCATAATTATAAAATATCCTATAATTTATATTATGTTAAATTGGATATTATAACATACTGATTATCAGATCATATCATTTGAGCATAACTTAAAAAAATATCCAAAATTCTTACAACTTTGGATATTATTATTTTGTGTGAGATTATTCTCAGCAATTAGAATTTTAAAAATAAGTCCGTTGCAGAATCATTCAAAATCTGGCCTGTGTGAAATTATATTCGATTAAAAATTTTATAACAGATTCTCAGCGATTAGAATTTAAAAATTATTCAATCCTAAAATCAACTAAAGAATCTAATTTCGGAAACTTCTTTACAGATACAAATCGTTTATCCGTGCAGTCGATTTCTGTCCAGCCTTTTTTATGATTCAGATCACCAACTTCAACCACGTATGGTTGGTAAGTCAGTTTTTGATTATCATCCAAAATTTCTCTGTATTGAACAGCAATATCCAAAATACACTCAAAATCTGTATTCAATTTTACATTTCTATAAATAAGGTCAAAATGCGTTTCCTTATTTTGAGGAATATCAAAGTAAGTTTCATAACTCAACGTATCACCTTTAAGTACCGAGATTGCCTTTAACGCAAAGTATAAAGCCTGGGTATAATATTCTCGGGTTTTGCGACGATCCAAATCATTTTCATAAAAACCACCTTCGAACAAAATCGCAGGAATGCCAGATTTCATAAAATTATCACCACTGGATGTCGGATAAAATTCGTCCGTATATTTTGCAATTCTGTTAGGCAAAATCTGTTTCATCTGCATATAAATGGCCGCAATCACAGCCATACTTTTTTTCCTGTTTTCGGTAACATCTCTTTCAACATTTTCAGATGGCGATAAAAAGGATAAAGTCGCCGGATGAATTCCGTCTGTAGTGAAAATCGTTCTTTGGTCGTGAAGGTTTAACAGATAACTGTAGTTTCCATTTAGTACGATAGATTTCAAAACACGGATTTCATTACTCGAGTTGCGGATAAAATCTCTGTTGATATCAATATCGTAGGCATTTCTTCTTGTCCAAGCTTCGGAGCCATCGGGATTTAACATGAAAATGAAATCCAACTGAATTAATGTAAAAAGCTTGTCTTTCAACTCAGGATTCTTATCAAATATGGATAACAAATCCAGCATTGCCAATGTCGCTGTAGATTCGTTGCCATGCATTTGTGACCAAGCTGCAACTTTCAAATTTCCGTTTCCTAGAGATAACATATAGATTGGTTTCCCCAAACTGGATTTTCCTATCTCTTTTACATAATCGCTGTAATTGTCCTGTAAGTAAGAAAATAATTTTTCAGGGAAAATATAGCGATCTGGGAAGTTAGCATTTTGGGAGTAAGGAAAACTAAAATTCATTTTTTTCTTTGATTTGATTCGTCACAAAAATAACATTTAATCCGAAATAAACTAATTTACATTTGTAATATATTTAAACATAACCAAATGTCACTTTGTCTGTTTATTATTTTGTGGAATACATTATTGTTATATAAAATTTATATATTATTTAATATCAGTTATTTATGTGTTTTAAGTAAAGTTATTTTTTAAATTTACTTTAATACTAAATTCTTTTATATAGTTTGATTTGTTCAACAAAATGCTAAACATATTTTGGTTAATTATTTAGGTTATATTACAAATGTATAAATAATTATTAATCAATAAATTCTCCATTTCTACTCGCTTTCATCCGTAGTTATTAATTTTAATATACTTTTATCTTATTTTATCTACTAAGTGGAATATTATGTTAAATAGATTAGCATAAAAACTAGTTGCAATGAGCCTCTTCCCTGCTCTACTCTTTGGTTCCGTGATAGAAAATGAATTTTTAATTAATTCAAATTTTATCGATTCACTTTCTTTATCAACTTATATTTTGATGACAAATAGCGAGAATTTGGATTTGAAAAAAATCAGATAATATTCAGACTTAGTGTTTATTAACAATAAGACATCTACACATATCTTTATAGTTATAAGCTATTAGTTTGACTAATTATTAACACGTAATTGAGAAAGTATTTAATCTATTATAAATAACCTTTATAAATATTGAAATGGAAAGAACCATAATCAGAATATGAAAATTGCAATTGAGATAAACCAATAATATTTATAAAATAACAATTATCACTATTTCAATAATATTTGTTGTTAATAACTTCAATTTTAAGAAATATGGAATTAGTATGAATTTTTATATTGAAGTAAATATTTGAATATATTAATATTACATAGATTATCTCAACCTAAATTTATTAAATTAAATATAACATTCATTTATATCAACAAACTTTGGTGTTAGTATCTAATGATTTTCAACAAAAGGTTTTCCACAATTGCCAATACCAAATACTTTTAAACAACTTTATAAACAATTAAAACTATAAATAACTGTAATTAAATAGGTTATATCAAAAATAATTAGTTTACAAAAGTAAATTGATGTCATTTACAAACGTAACCGTTTTTAAATTAAAATAGATTACATTTGTAAAATGAATTTCAATGATAGATTTACAAAAGTTATAGAATACTCTGAACTAACTCCTGCCGAATTTGCAGAAGAAATTGGTGTGCAACGTTCGAGTATTTCACACATCATTTCTGGAAGGAACAAACCTTCTCTTGATTTCATTACCAAGATAAAATCTAAATTCCCAGATCTTGAATGGGATTGGCTGATTAACGGAAATGGCGAAATGCTTATTAACAAAGAAGAAATTCCAGTTACAATTCCTACAAGTGAACCGGAAGAAAAAAAGCCGGCAAAAAAAACTTTGCCAGATTTATTCTCATTAATTAGTGATGAACAATTTGGACAAGAAGAAATTGATAAGAAACCCGAAAATCAAATTTCACGAGAATCTAATATTTCTGTACCAATTGTAGAAAAAAATAAAATATCCGATTCTCAGCGATTAGAGAATTTTGATAAAAAACAAGAAAATTCGTCAAAAAAAATTAGACGAATTGTATTTTTCTTCGAAGATGGAACTTTTGAAACTTATGAGAATTAAGTATTATGTTAAATAGAGAATTTACAAATTCTAAATCTATAATATTCTAAATAGCATAAGCCGCTTTATTTTCAAAAACATTCATTCCGGTCATGCGATCTTGTTTATAAATAATCTCGACTGAAAAACATGAGATCTCGTACAGTACAAATTTCAATTCATTAATAGTACGTTGCTCTTTGATATGACCTTCTTTTTTAGCCATCTCAATTTGCTGATAATCCGGAAGATTTTTAAAATCGTAGAAAGATATTGTCATAACATTTTTTATTTAATAGTTCTTACGTTTGACTATACAATTTGTTTACCAAAATCTATTTATAATTTTAAATTTAGCATGAGAGTTAAAAAATCTTGATAATATCACAATTAATTTAGCATTAATTTCGTACTCCATATGAATCATGATTTTAAATGTAAAATTTGATTTGATGAATGTAAAATTTTAACTTGCAATATTATTGATAGCTTTGAAAAAAATACTATAAATAGCTACAGTAATTTCTGTCATGAAGTTTAAACTTATCTTTTTATTTTTTTTGATTTCGAATTTCTTTTGTTCTCAAAGTTCTAATGAACTTCTGAAAATACTGACCAAAGAAATCAGTCAGAAGAAAAGGTACAGTGATAAAAAAGAAGCAGCTATTGAAGATTTAAAGAGAAACAAATCGCAGAATCCAAATCAGGAATATAGTAATAATGAAAATATTTACAGATTGTACAAGCAATATCAGATTGATTCTGCCGTGCATTATGTAAAGAAAAATATGGTGATTTCGGAACAGCTTAACAATCCGAAAATGATAGCTGAATCGAGTCTTCAACTGGCACATCTCTACTCGACTTTAGGGAAATACAAAGAGTCTGAAAATCTTTTGAAAAGTATTAATAAAAACACTTTAGACAACGATACCAAAGCCAATTATTACGATACTTACAGCAAATTTTATGAACACTATACCACCAATATTAATGATGTCAACGGTATAAAAAATATTGAACTGTACCGTGACTCACTTTTGATGGTGCTTCCCAAATCTACTGTTCAATATAAAATTAATCTTTCACAAAAATATATTCACGAAGGAAACCTCGATAACGCTGAAAAACTTCTGCATAATCTGATTAATGAAGCCAAGAAAAAAAATCTCGATTATGCGATGTCGGCTTATCTTTTGGGGGATGTTTACAAACTGAAAAATAAGAAGGACGACGAGCTGAAATATTATCTTATATCAGCGATTACCGACACCCAAAATGCGATTAAAGACAATGCTTCTTACCAAAATTTAGCAATGATCTTTTATCATAATGGAGACATTGATAAAGCCTATCTTTTTACAAAGTCTGCGATTGAGGACGCTATTTTTTGTAATGTAAAATTCAGGACTCTGAATATTTCTGAAATGTATTCCATCATCAATAAAGCCTATGTTGATAAAGAAACGAAATCAAAAAGTCAGCTGGAATTATATTTAATTTTCATCAGTTTGCTTTCTGCGATTCTTGCCGGATTGATTATTTACATTTACCGTCAGATGAAAAAGGTTACCCGCATCAAAGAGCAGCTTTCAAAAACGACGGAACAACTCGAACTATCCAATTCTGAAATTACAAAAACCAACGAAAAACTACAGCTTCTCAATCAGCAATTATCAGAATCAAACCAAATTAAAGAAGAATATATCGCCTATTTTTTTGATACTTGCTCGGCTTACATTAATAAACTGGAAGATTACCGAAAAAATTTAAATAAAAAAGCCAAAGACAATCAGCTTGATGAACTGTTCAAAACCTTACGTTCAAATACTTTGATTGAAAATGAGCTGGAGGAATTGTACCGAAATTTCGACCAGATTTTCCTGAATCTTTATCCAAGCTTCGTCACCGATTTTAATTCTTTATTAATTCCTGAAGAAAAAATTGTCTTGAAAAAAGGCGAACTTCTGAACACCGAACTGAGGATTTTTGCCCTCATCAGATTAGGAATTACCGACAGCGTAAAAATTGCAGCCTTCCTTAGATATTCTTTAAGCACGATTTACAATTACAGAACCAAGACCAGAAATAAGGCCGCTGAGTCCAGAGATTTGTTCGAAAACAGGGTGGCAAACATCGGGGAAATCGCTTCAAAATAACTCGATTTTTTATATTTCCGCTACATTTTTTGTCTTATTTAAAATTATAAATAATTAATTTTCAGATACTTAATTTTAAAAACCACTACTTTTTAGCTTTCCGATCCAAATCCGCTTCTATTAAATTTTAGTTTTGCCTTAAACGGTTCAATTAACATTTAATTTAAATTATTTTAATAATGAAAAGGATGGTTATCGCAGCTTGTATGGCGGCAAGTATTTCTCAAATCGATGCGCAGACAGTTGCTCAATATGAAAAGGTAAAAATGGATAAATTCATCACGGAACTGATGAGCAAAATGACGGTTGAGGAAAAAATCGGTCAGCTCAATTTTCCGGGCGGTGGAGATGTCACGACAGGTCAGGCAAAAAACAGCAACATCGCAGATAAAGTAAGAAAGGGAAATGTTGGAGCAATCCTAAATCTTAAAGGTGTCGAAAAAATTAAAGAAATCCAGAAAGTTGCGGTTGAAGAAAGCCGCCTGAAAATTCCTCTGTTTTTTGCGTTGGATGTAATTCACGGTTACGAAACAGGATTTCCAATTCCATTGGGTTTAGCTGCAACGTGGAATCCAAAGATGATTGAACAATCAGCAAGAATTGCTGCGAAAGAAGTGAGCGCAGATGGAATCAGTCTAACTTTCAGTCCGATGGTTGATGTTTCGAGAGATCCACGTTGGGGAAGAGTTTCTGAAGGAAATGGTGAAGACCCGTATTTGGGCGGTGAGATTGCAAAAGCTTTGGTAAAAGGTTATCAGGGAGACAATACCTATAAAACCAATTCCCAGATTATGGCGAATGTGAAACATTACGCTTTATATGGAGCGAGTGAAGCCGGAAGAGATTACAACACGGTGGATATGAGCCGCCAAAGAATGTTCAACGAATATATGTATCCTTACAAAGCCGCTGTAGATGCGGGAGTTGGAAGTGTGATGACTTCATTCAATGATATCGACGGACTGCCTGCTTCTGCCAACAAATGGCTTTTGGATGATGTCCTGAGAAAACAGTGGGGATTTACAGGCTTCATTATGACCGATTACACGGGAGTGAGCGAAATGGTTGACCACGGAATTGGCGATCTGCAAACCGTTTCTGCAAGAGCTTTAAAAGCCGGAGTTGATTTGGATATGGTTAGTGAAAGTTATTTGGCTACTCTGAAAAAGTCTCTTGACGAAGGAAAAATAACGGTTGCCGATATCGATAAATCTTGCCGTTACATTTTGGAAGCTAAATATAAAATGGGCTTGTTCAAAGACCCATATAAATATATTGATGTAAAAAGACCTGCGAAGGATATTTACACCAAAGAAAACAGAGAATTCGCCAGAAAAATTGCGGCTGAAAGTTTTGTTTTGCTTAAAAACGAGAATGTTTTACCATTAAAAAAGCAAGGAACCATCGGAGTTGTTGGTCCATTAGCCAATACAAGGTCGAATATGCCCGGAACCTGGAGCGTTTCTGTTGATTTGAAAAAACCGTCGACTTTGGTAGAGGGAATTCAGTCTGTTGCAGGAAAAAATGCAAAAGTTCTTTATGCAAAAGGAAGTCATTTGACCGCTGACCCAGAACTGGAGAAAAGAGCAACAATGTTCGAGCGTGGATTAGGTAGAGAAAACGAAAAACGCAGCGATGAAGAAATGATTAAGGAAGCGCTTGAAGTGGCTTCAAAATCGGATGTGATTGTGGCTGCTTTAGGAGAATCTTCGGAATTCAGTGGAGAATCGAGCAGCAGAACAGACCTAAATATTCCGGATGTTCAGCAGAAATTATTGGCGGAATTATTAAAAACCGGAAAACCTGTTGTTTTGGTTGTTTTTAACGGAAGACCTTTAACCTTAAACTGGGAACAGAAAAACGTTCCAGCCATTCTGAATGTTTGGTTTGGAGGTTCTGAAGCTGGTCCTGCGATTGCAGATGTTTTATTTGGAGATGTAAATCCAAGTGGAAAATTACCGATGACTTTCCCGCAAAATGTTGGTCAAATTCCGATTTATTACAATCATAAAAATACAGGAAGGCCTTTGGCAGAAGGAAAATGGTTTGAAAAATTCAGGTCAAATTATATTGATGTGAGCAATGACCCACTTTACCCTTTCGGATATGGTTTGAGTTACACCAAGTTTGACTACGGAAATATTAAATTAAGCTCAAACCAGTTAAACCAAAACGGACAAATCTCAGCAAGTGTAGAGGTTACCAATAAAGGTTCTCTGGAAGGTCAGGAAGTTGTGCAATTGTACATTCGTGATATCGTAGGAAGTATTACCCGTCCCGTAAAAGAACTGAAAGGTTTTGAGAAAATTTCTTTAAAACCAGGCGAAACGAAAACTGTTACTTTCAAAATCACTCCTGAACTATTGAAATTCTACAATTATGATTTGGAGTATGTTGTCGAACCGGGAGATTTTGATCTGATGATCGGAACCAACAGTAAGGATGTGAAAACTGTTAAGTTTAGTTTGAAATAATTATTAGTAGCAATCTGTAGTGATACATTTTGGATACTTCTATTTATAATTAATTTTTGTTAAAAGTAAAGAGAGTCAGATTCTGGCTCTCTTTATTGATTTTTATAAATTGAAATAAAAAAGCCTCTTTTAAAGAGGCTTTTGTGGTCCCACCTGGACTACTTTACGATGAACGTAAAATCCTTTTATTCAGTAATTTACTTCAAAATAAAAATTAAAAGTAGACAGTATGGTATACACTTTTTACCATGTTATTACTTTATATTTTTTTCGATTAACAAATTTAGTTATTTTGTATCAAAAAATGAAATGAAAAACATTATTGAAAATTTTACGTTCGCTAAATTATTTTATGATGCATTTACGTTAAAGATGCCTTTGCACAATTTCCCTGCCAGCTTACAGAACTTAATAAGTTTAGATATATTGGATTTAGTTTCATGTGATAGAGATGTAATGATTAATAATTGTCAGATATGGAAAGATGAAGCATTTCGTAACATTGAAAGGATTGGAAAATTAGGAAGTACAAAAACTGAAAAAAAGTTATTAATTCTTGAATCTAATACAATGCAAGATTCGACCTTTGTCAAAGCTTTAAAATTGTTTAATGAAAGAAATTTTTATATTCTTTCCAGTTTCATAAAAAATATTCCATACGAAAACAATCATTTACTTATAAAAACTCAGATGTTATTGTCTGCATATATAGGAATCAATCTCACCCTTCCGCAAGAGAAATGCAATAATAATTATGTTATTAATTCCGAAGACCAATTGGAATTGAATCCAAATAGTAATACTCTAATAATCCAAGAAAAATATTTGCAATCATTTATTGATTCTCTTAGCATTTATGCTTTTGATATTGAATCAAAAAATAAGTTAAAATCACTTCTGACAAGGCAAGCGATTCATACAGATATTAAATTTTCCTGCCCCGCTAACTCCGTTATAAATTTTTTTAAGCGGATGATTGATATAGAAGTTATCGTAAGTAATAAGGAAGTTGCGGGAAAATTTATCCAAACACATTTTTTATTTGGCAAAAAGGATAATTTTAAGCACACTTCAAATAATAATATAATTAATTATCTTAAAAGATCAAGTTCTCCTGCTGTCTTATCACCAATAGTTCTCATTGAAAAATGTTAAAAGTTGCTAATTTTTATTACACTATAATTACATAAAGCTGTAGTGTATTTTCCGTGTAGTGCCAATACTGCGAAATTTGCAGTATAAAATCAAAAAATATGGAAAAAATAGAATTATTTACTTTAGATGAAGTTGCTTCTATGTTAAAGAAGAAACGCACTACAATCTACAATTATAGAAAGAGCGGTAAGTTGAAGGCATTTGGTATGTCTGGTAAAAGTCCGTTATTTAGGTTTAAAGATATTGAAAATTTTATAACTAACTCTTTAAAGTTTAATTAATATGATTGACAATATCGACTATAAACTTAATTGCAAAGATTGTGCACTGGAATATATTACGCAAACAGGTGGTTATATTCAATCAAATTGGGTTTTACCAGATGGAAGTATTAAGATTTATCCTATAAAGAAAAAAGATAAAAATGTCGAGATCAAGGTGACAGAGAATAAAGCAATGATTTCGAATAGTTTACATAAGTATTTTAATATATACAGATATGGACAATACGGTGAACACAATTACAATGACTTTAACTTTTTTGATGTTCAAGAATCTCTTGATTTATTACAAAATAGCTTTTTGAATTTAGATTTGAATGATGGTATGATTTCAAGTTTAGAATTTGGATTTAATTTGATTACAGAAAAACCACCCAAATATTACCTTGATTATAATTTCTTGCTATATAAACATAAAGCTCCTGTGATTAATAAAGGAACTAATTCTATGAACTACAAAAAGTTTGAGCATTGCAATATAGCTTTTAAAGTTTATGATAAGAAAACGCAATATAGTTTGTCACAGAATGTATTAAGGATTGAAATCGTTTTTAAATCTAGAGAATTGCAAAAATTAGGTATTAGCTATCTTTCTGACTTAAGAAAAAGAGAAAGTTTTATCATTTTGTTTGATAATTTTATGAGACACTTTGAAGGCTTCACTATTGTCGATAATAGATATGAAAATCAAGATTTTGAAAAAAAATTTATAGATGATCTTGGAAATCGATTAGAACCATCATATTGGAAAATTCATCGGGGGAAAACTAATATCAATCGTTTAAAAAATAGGTTGAGGGATATTATTGTCGAAAACAAGCTAAATAATACAGAATTATATTTTGAGAAATTGATTAAAGATAAATTTCAAGAACTATTTTATTGCGAGAATTTGCATATTAATGTATGCTAGTGATTGATTTTCACTGATTGTATATATTTGAAAACAAATCATTATTAACTGTTTTTTTTTCGTAAAGTTGTATTTTTGAAAAAAAGCTAATAATGACAGATAACTATTTGATAATAATTATTTGTACCATAATTCTCTTAATTGAAGTTTATAATGAAACTTTTTTACAGAATTATGGTACTTTTATAGAAAGACTAAAATATTTTTTTAGCCTTAAAATGTTTTTCAAAACAATAAAGATTACATTTTTTTTATTTTTTATTCTTTTGATATATAAGTATTCTTTTGGTGGAAAATTAATAAACTATGATTTCATCCGAGAAAATATATTTACGATAAAATTTGAATTATTAAAGTATTATTTTACTCCAGTATCTTTTTATGCTTTATGGTTGATCCTAACAAATTCAAGAAAAATATTAGTAGAATTTTCTAACGATGAGTTTAATTACAGCCGAGCCAATCAGTTCCTTTCATTTTCTGCTTTCATTCTATACCGACTTATAACATTTATATTAATTTATATACTTTTTGCAATAACATTTAGATATTTGATAATACTTGATGAAAGCTTTAGTGCAAATAAATTGTCACTTTTAGATTGGATAAATAATTCATCCAAAAATGATATTAATTATAATAGTGGCGTTTATTTATCATTAGTAATTACAACATTTATATTCTTTATTTTTAATAACGCTTTTATCAAAATTAATAGTCCATTCTATAATTTTAAATCCAGTGAATTATCTTTTTTTTCCTATTTTTTTGTATCAATAATTTTAAGTATTGGTATTTTCTTTGGCTTCTTCTCAATTTTTAATGCTTACCACAATATAAGAATTACATCTTTAAAAGAATGGTTTAGTAACGAAAATATTCTAGGAATTTTGCCCTTACGAATTGCATCAGTTGTAATATTAGTCAACTTGTTTGGTTATGTGTACAAAGAAATATTAGAAAGCAGAATTAAGCCTTTCTTGATTCTTGCTTTGTTTCCAGTTAGAAATATTGAAAGTTATAATTTAAACTTAAAAATAGAAAAAAGAGAAACATTATACTTTTCTCAAATAAGTTTTTATATATTAAATATCGCAATAGCTGAATATTTTGTTATAATAGAATTTAAAAATCTATATGTAAGTATCTTAAATTTTGCAATATTATTTATCCAAGATGATTTTAAAATTATTAATGATTATTCTAACGGACTGCAAAATGTACTACTTAAACATTTAAGAAAAATATATCTCTTTAATACAATTATGTTCTGTAGTGCTTTTATTGTATTGTTGCTTACAAATGAATATGAAGTTTTTTCAGGATACGTCATACTATCAGTTTTATTAGCACTACTCTATGGATATAATTACTCCCTTGTAAATCGCCATGATTATATTTATGATTAACAATACTATCAAACAAAAATTTAATTGCTGGATAAATTTATATTAACTTGTATCTCGGCAATCCAATCTCTTTTTCCTGCGGATATGGTTTTCTTTGGGTCATACTTACATCTTCTCTTATTCTATTATAAGCCTCAAATGATTTGTCTTTATCGAGTGTATATCTTGGATCAGGAATGAATGGCATTTTCTGCATTTTCAGAATCGTGATAGTTGGAAAATGAAAATCAACCTCGACAATTCCTAAAAGTAAATAACATCCACCTCCCTGAAATGGATACTTACTAAGATTATCAGGAAAATGAGCTGTATCAAAATACTCTCCTTCATTATCAATCCAAGTCCCAAAGAACATAGCTCCTCTTTTAGTAGGTACGTGTTTTCTTGAAATAAGATAAGCCAGCATTTTGACTTCTTTTTTGTGATGTTTGGTTAAGTCCTTTGCCATCACGCTTCCTCTGTATTTTGTTTGCAAAAGATCAAATGGACTTACAGAAACAGGAAATCCTAAAATTTCTATTTCATCAAATGCATCCTCATAGGGATGACGCACAACTTCTGGTAATTTGTATTCTTTTTTAGGCTCATCAAGCAAAGTCAAATGTTTATAATTTTGTTTTTCGCCTGCGAGCAAAAATCTGGCTTCTATCAAAAGTTCGTGTTTTGGTTTTCCTGTAAATCTAAAAGCTCCGATGAATATCAAAGTTTGCAGCGTTTCAAGTCCAATAGAAACTCTTTTAACGAAGTTTTCTAATGATTCATAATCTCCATTAGCATTTCTTTCTTCAGGGATTAAAGTTGCTGTTTTGCTATCTAAACTTTCGATGTGCATAAATCCCATATATACATCTCTGCCATAAACTGTGGTTTTATACTCACCCTTGTTTACACAAGGATTTAGAATGTTAGCACCTGACATTCTGGCTTCGTGAATATAGACCTCCGTCCTGTAAAAACCACCACCATTATTAATAGCAGATACCATAAACTCAATGGGATAATTAACTTTTAAATATAAGCTTTGATAACTCTCTACAGCGTAAGATGCTGAATGTGCTTTACAAAATGAATATCCTGCAAAGGATTCAATCTGGCGATACACTTCTTTTGATAACTGTTCGGAATGTCCAAGCTTTTTACAGGATTCAAAAAAATGATCCTTAACTTTCTGTAAAGCTGATAGTGAGCGACCTTTGCCACTCATAGCACGCCTCAAGACATCACCATCCGACGCCGCTAATCCTCCAAAATGAAGAGCAATCTTTATAACATCTTCCTGATACACCATAATACCATAAGTCTCACCTAGTTCTTTTTTAAAAACCTCGTGGAAATATTCGAACTTGTCAGGATTATTGTGTCTGAAAATATATTCACGCATCATACCACTTTGTGCCACACCTGGTCTTATGATAGATGATGCTGCAACCAACACCTTATAATTATCACATTTTAACCTTCTCAACAATCCACGCATCGCAGGGCTTTCTATGTAAAAACAACCTATTGTTTTACCTCTGCTCAAATACTCATTACACTTTGATTCATTTTTTGAAATTGACGTATCTCTAATGTCAATCGTAACACCTCTTTTTTCTTCTATAAGCTTAACTGCATCATTGATTGTACCTAATCCTCTTTGTGACAAAATATCAAATTTCTCAAAGCCAATTTCTTCTGCTACGTGCATATCAAATTGAATAATTGGAAATCCTTTAGGTGGCATTTCCAGAGCTGTGTAATTGGTAATTGGTTCTTCTGAAATAATGATTCCACAAGCGTGCATACTTCTTTGATTTGGAAACTTTTCTAATAGTTTTCCATACTTATGAACCATAGCCGAAACCGAATTTATATCGTGAGCTTCTATAGGCTTTGTTGCCAGTTCATCCAGTTCTTCTTTTGGCAGACCAAATACTTTACCTACCTCCCTGAATATTGACTTATATTTAAACTCAACATTAGTCCCACAAAAGGCAACGTGATCTTTCCCATATTTATCAAAAATATACTGCAAAATAGTATCTCTATCCTGCCAACTCCAATCCAAATCAAAATCAGGTGGAGTTTTGCGATTCAGATTAAGGAACCTTTCAAAATATAAGTCAAGTTCTAAAGGACAAATATCAGTAATCCCTAGACAATAAGCTATAATACTGTTTGCTCCGCTTCCTCTACCTACGTGCATAAATCCCATTCTGTTACTATACTTAACAATATCCCAAGTAATAAGGAAATAGCCTGAAAAATTAAGCATATCAATTACCTTTAACTCTTTTTCCACTCGTTGAATGGCTGATCGGTGACAATCAGGATAACGCCTCTTTAAACCTTCATAAGAAAGCTTAGCTAAAAGTTCAAAATCACTTTTTTTGCTACCTGTAAAAAACTTTTTATTTTTCGGTGTTGAGTAGTCAAATTCAAAATGGCATTGTTCCAAAATCCATTCTGTATTCTTTATGATCTTTGGATATGCCTTGAATTTATTTAATAAATCCTCTGGCTGAACAAATACTTCTGAATCTTTACAATAATCAGTTGATTTTAACTTTGAGCCTAATATATTAAGATCAATGGCTCTTAAAATCTTATGCAGATTATAATCCGTTTTGGTTTTAACTGTAACAGGCTGTAAAATGACCATTTTCGGAATATATACTTTCAATTCCGATTTTACCAAAAGATTTAGCTCTTCAGGTTTGATTCCTATATATTCATTACGGTGTAGTTTTTCAGGAAAATCGTTAAGTGGGTATATAACTGTAACATTTGAAAATGATGGATGATATTTTGGAAGTTCTTTACCATCGCAATTATGTTCTGTTAAAAGTTTGTTGATTTCGCCAATCCCTTTATTCCCTTTAGCAAGACAGATATAAAATAGTTCGTTTTCTTTTCTGATTTCTACACCAATAACCGATTTTATATTGGATGCTTTACAAAGTTTGTGAAATTCATAAATGCCTGTAATCGTATTGATGTCTGTTAAGGCCAATATCCTAACATTCAATTCAACAGCCTGCTGAACCAATTCCTGTACGGATATAGTCCCATAACGTAAACTATTGTATGAGTGACAATTTAAAAACATAATTAACTCTTATAATAAGCCAGATGCTCTGCCTACACTTGTATTTCCAAACCTCAATTTCAGTTTATCCATTGTTTGATAGAGGCTGATTAATTCTTCGGTGTCTTCAAACAAATTCATCTGATGACAGCCGTGTACCAATCCTGTGAACTTAACACCAATTAATCGAATTCTCATTCTTCGGGAATACAGTTTGTCGAATAAATCTAAAACATACTTTAACAATGTATGGTCAGCAGATGTGTAAGGTATTCTGCATTGTTTGGTTTCAGTATCAAAATTGGAATATCTTATTTTAACAACTACAACTGATGTAAGCCATTTTTCACTTCTGAGTTGAAATGCCAATTGTTCAACCATTCCTGATAATATACTTTTGATTCCCTGAATATCAATAGTGTCCTGAGAAAAGGTGTTTTCTGATGATATGGACTTTCTTTCGGAATAAGGTATAACAGGTGTCTCATCAATGCCATTGGCTTTCTTCCAAAGTTCAGTACCATTTTTTCCAATTAATTGATGCAACACATCAACAGGTGTTTCAGATAAAGTTTGAATTGTTCGCACGCCAAGCCTTGAAAGCAATTGAAATGTCACATTCCCTACCATAGGAATCTTTTTGATAGACAATGGATTTAGAAAAGGTTTAATATTCTGTGGAGGGATTTCCAATCTTCCTGTAGGTTTGGATTCACCAGTTCCAATCTTAGAAACGGTTTTGTTAGTGGATAATGCAAAACTAATGGGTAGACCTGTATCTTTTGTAACAGCACCTGCAATTTCATTTGTCCATTTATAGCAACCAAAAAATTTATCCATTCCTGAGAGATCAATATAAAATTCATCAACACTTGCTTTTTCCAATAAAGGTACTTTTTCCTGAATGATTTCTGTAACCGTATGCGACATATTGGAATAATATTCCATATCGCCTTTTATAACTTTCGCATCAGGACATAATCTTAGTGCCATTTTAATAGGCATTGCACTTCTGACACCAAAATATCTTGATTCATAGGAACAGGAAGCCACAACTCCCCTATCACCACCACCAATAATGACAGGAATACCATTCAAACTGGAATTTTTCAGTCTCTCACAAGAGACAAAAAACGTATCCAGATCCATATGAACAATTGATTTTTCCACGCTTCAAAATTATTACGTTTTGTAGCTTAATTTTGTATATTTGTTGCTATAAATTATAGCAATGTCAATTTTATCAGAAAACATCAGGTATTTAAGAGGTAAGCTGAATATGTCACAACAGAAAGTTGCGGATGATTTATCAATTACCAGAGGGAGGTATGGTAAGTACGAAGACGGGGCGACAGAGCCTCCGCTTGATATTTTGCTTAAAATCTCCAAATATTACAAAGTCAGTATCGATTTGTTATTAACTGTCAATGTCAGTAAATACTCCATCAATGAGATTATGGAACTTCCCGACAATAGGATTGTTTTACCCATAAGGGTTGATAATGACGGCAACGATCAAATTGAGATTATCCCACAAAAGACTTCAATGGGCTATTTAAATGGCTATAGTGACCCTGAATACATAGAAAGTCTTGATACAATTTCATTACCATTTCTAAAAGGCGGTAAATTCAGAGCCTTTCCTGCTGAAGGTGATTCTATGCCGCCCTATAAAGATGGAACTTACATCGTAGGAAAGTATGTCGAAAATCTTTCTGATTTGAAAACAGACAGAACTTATGTTTTCATAACAACTAATGATGGTATCAGCTATAAAAGATTTCAGTTCCACGAAGCAGATGGCATTTGGGTCAAAGCAGATAACAGTTTTTATGAGCCATATAAAATTCCATTAGCAGAAATCAAAGAAATTTGGGAATTTGCCTGTAGTATTAATACCAAAGAATTAACGAACACTTCAAAAGACAAAAATTCGGAGATTTTAGAAATGTTTTTGGAATTAAAAAACGAAATAAGACTATTAAAAAAGCTACATTAACTTTAAATATTGCGTAATTCTTAATTAAAAAATTCTAATCTAACACAATTTGAAATATGCAAAAAATTGACATTGAGATTTTCCAAGCAATTATTGAAAACACTAATTTTAAAACAATTAAGCTTACTAACAAACAAGTGCATCTTGAAGATAGCATTGATATTGAAATGTATGATAGATCATTCTATTTTGAAAATTGCATATTTACTGGAGGAAGAATTAATTTTAGAAATTACGAAGAAGGAGATAATCATTCTCAGTCTATACAATTTATAAATTGTACAATCTCAAATGATTTATTCATTAAAGATTGCAAATTATACAAAATAGAGTTTAGTAATGTTAATATAAATTCAAACCATTTTCACATATCAACTTTAGATGTAGAGTATCTAAGTATTTCAGGAAGCCCAGAGAAATACAATAATATTAATTCATTAATACTTCATAATTTAAATATTCACACACAAATTGCTGATTTGGATTTTAGATTAAATAATATTAATAGTTTTCATGTTAATAACTGTATTTTTATAACTATACAAATTAATTCTAATAATATTAAAAGATTACATTTCGATAAACTTGTAAATAAAAATTATTTTCAGTTTTGGAAAAATAATTTAATGGAATATTCAACTATAAAAAAGTCAGTTTTAAATGAATTTATAGGCAAAAGTTCAATATATGGACAAGAGTTAAAATTTGAACAAACAAGCTTTAATGAAGTTTGTAGATTGGATAAAGTTCCATCTAAGTCACAAAGTTCAATTAATTTTATAGAATGTATATTTGAAAAAAGTGTCTTTTTTGATGAAAGCACCTTTTATCAGATAGCTACCGAAGGAGTATTTTTCAAAGATATAGTTTCTTTCAACTCAACAACAGTTCACAAAATCAAATTTAAAAGTGTTCATTTTGACAAAATTGCATTTTTTAATGGTTTCAAAATAATTTCCCTAAAGTTAGTTGATATTGGAACAATCAGAATTATTAAAAATCAATTATACAAAACAGAAAATAAAGTAGATTTTCTTAAGTACAATGTTCTTGAACAAAATATTTTATTAAATGATAAAAATATAAGTTTTAATGATAGAGCTATACTCACATTAAATAAAATTTCTAATAATTTTGGAAGTAATTGGATACAAGGAATATTATTTACAATGTTAGTTAGTTTTTTGGGATTTTTTTTATTACTACTTATAAATAATTTTTCACAAAATAATAGTTATGAATTTGTTATTAGTTTGGACAACAATGTACCTTCAGCATCTTTTCAAGAAATACTTGGTGAATGGCTTAAATTTACTTTTTCGCTAGATGTACGAATCTATAAAAATTATGAATCGAATGGTTTTTTGTTGCTAACATTCTTTTTATTCAAGATCATTGTCGGATACGGAATTTATCAAACAATTGCAGCTTTTCGGAAACATAGTAAATAAACATAAAATGAAAATAATAGATTTTGACAAACAAATAAATGCAAATCCATATTTGCTAAATATTTATAATAATATTCCTAAAATTGATTTTCAGAAAAAATATGATTGGGCTCTCCATTCAGAAAATATCATTAGGGAATTTCCACATTCACAATATTGTAATTTTGATTTAAAATGGCTAGAAATTGTACAACGAATTGATAATGTTAATGATTTAATTAAAGAACTTTTTTCAGATTTCATATTACTAAATTTAGTGATTGATCCTGACCCTTTACAAGATGGAATGAGGAAAACCCCACTTCACTACAAACAGAAGTTTTTGACGGAACAAATATTTTATTGGATTAGAAAAACTGTTGATGAACTAATTTCATTAATATTTGTATTAGAATTTTTGAAGCAAAATGGAAATAATTATCCAGAAAAAATAAATACTGATTGTATAGGAAAGCTAATTCAAACTAATGATTTCATACCTGATATAAAGTCTAAACATCTTAATTTCTTGGTACTAATAAATGATATTTCAAATGCTTACAAACATTCTTTTCACAATTCAGAAACATACTCATTAATAGGAATAAATGATCCACTGGCTCATGCATATGGATTTAAATTAAATAATGTTAATAAAGAAGTATTATTTACCGCTCATAAAATTGAAGATATTATTAATTCACTTAATATACTAATATGTGATATGATTGACTACATTAAAAAAATATAGAAACGTCTATAAAGTTGGCAGCATTCAAATAGTTGTATTTTTTAATATTGACATTAACATACCTTGAAAACTAATTTTCAATAGCTTTGTAAATCGCAAATATCTATTCAATTATAAAATTTCTATTAGTATTTTTACTTTAAACTATCTAAATACAATTTCGAATTTATATACAATTGTGTTTCGTTAGCCATTCGCCTTCCTTGATTAACATCATTTTTATCACTTCTCAGTTCTTTTATATTTAACATTGTATTATCCATCAATTTAACAATAGAACTTTTTAAACTTTTCATTGTTGGATTAATTTGGGATTTTTTAAAAGCATTAAAAATTATTCTATTTTCAAAATCTTTATTGTCAATTTTTAAATTAATTACTTCATTAGAATTTAGTAGTATTTTAGTTTCAATTGTTCCTAAAATAATATAACCGAATTCATGTGCCTTTTCTCCTTTCGGCAGAAACCTATCTTCAATGATAATTAACATACCATTTTCTTTTAAAACACTTTTTATAAGAAGTAATAATTCTATCCATTCGTTTGGGTTAATCTCATGGAGCACATTGCACAGCACCACAATATCATAGTTGTCTTTAGGAATTTCTGAATCGAGGTAATATAATTTATTAAGAGTAGGAACTTGTAATAATAGAACCTCATTTTCTTTATCGGGTTCATATGCTGAATAGATTATCTTTTTTGCAGTATCTCCATCTTCAGATATAGTATATCCAATTCTACCCTTGCCAGCCCCAAAGTCCAACAATTCTACTGTAGTATTTTTTTGAACGAAATCTTTAAATAATATAAACTGGGGATCATTTGTATTATTTGAAAAAACAACATCTGGATTTTTGAAACACTGAACCATAAAATTTCCGTATGCCCACTCCGAAATTGAGTTTATAAAAGATGTTAGTTCCATTACATGGTCTTCTAAACCCATAAGTTCGTTAAAAGAATTACCAGGTGTAGTTCTCGAAGGTGGAATTATAGAATCATTTTTCACCATTAAAATTTCATCAAAATCTAAATGTGATAATATATGAACTGAATGTGTTGCAATCCATAGCTGTCCAGATTTGCTTATGATGTTTTTTAACGCACCTATTAATTTAACTTGTGCTTCAGGATGTAAATGTTTTTCAGGCTCATCAATTATAATGATACAATCTCTAATGTTAGCTTTAGAGTTTGTCTCTAAGAAAAAAAATAATATCGCATAAGCAAATAGCATTTTTTGTCCTGGGCTTAATAAATCTATATTAAAAGGTTCCTCATTCAAATGCAATATACTATTAATAACATTGCCCTGAGTAACTTGACTATATGTAAATTCTTTTCCTAAAAATTGCTTGACATATTTTTTAAAACATTGGAAAAGCTGAAATGATTTATTTATTTTAATACTTTCTTCAATAATAGAAGGGTTAGTCTTATTTTTTAAATACAAATTAAATTCCTCACCAATAATTTCAGTTGAAATTCTTTTAAAATATTCAATTGTTGAAAGATTATTAAATAAGGAAAATTCATTGATAATTACATTCCTATTTTCATCAAGAAAATCAATATTAATAATATCTTCAAATGTCAACTTACCACTTATGTTATCCTTAATAATCTTTAAATCATCATTATCAACAACCTTTATATAAGCTGTACTAAATCTTTTAAAATTCTCTCTAAATGCTGAAAAACCTAAAAAAGATGGGTGTTTTTCAATGTTTTCAGTATCAGTTGTCTGATTAAATTGAATCCTTAGAGACTCTACATTTTTTTTTTGTCTTCCAATAATTTGTGTTGGTATATTAGTTATAAAATCATTGTAGTATTTATCTGCAGTTATTTCATTTGCATACTTTTCAACTAATTTTAGGATTCGTGATTTTCCAGCACCATTTTTTCCTACCAAAGCTACAGTTGACCCTAGCGGTTTCTTTGTTAAATCTATTTCTTTTAAATTAACTTTTTTAGTTTCTGACTTTTCAATTTTTATTTTAGAAATTCTCATAGGTTATAGTAAAGATTATAATTCAAATGTAATAATTTATCTAAATTTTTCATCTTTGTTTTAGAAAATTTCTATTTTTGTACTTAAAGAAATATCGAAATAATAAAGCGTTAGCTTTTATTCTGTTATAGGGAATCTGGTAAATTCAAAATGTAACACGGAATAAACAGTTGATGCTCACGCTTATGGCGTGGGCTATTCTTGTTTGTGTTACAGGGCTTACCAGAGCCTCCTATTGGCAAATTAAGTTATAGTTCCACGCTTTCTGCATTTTATAATCCTCACTCTGGAACTAGTGAGCATTAAAATTCAAAGTCATGAAATTTTTTTTTACAATTTCAGTATTTATTTTTACTGGACTCTTTAATTCTCTAAATGCACAGTATAGAAAACCAAGACAAGGCTGGATTGAGCCAACTAATCAGGAATTTACGATGAAGATTCTTGCCGAGAAAGAGGCTAGATACAAAGAAAATGTTAGTCAAGTTGTAGCTCTAAACAAAGAAATAAACCTCCTTATTCGCATTCAATCTAAAAATGGTTTATCTGAATCTCAACTATCTTACATCAAGTCATATCAGAATGCTATAATTAAGATAAATAATTCCAATTATGATTACGGAAATTCCAATGTAACTCAATCTGTGCTAAATTATCTCCAACAATTTTATGATGAAATATATTCTTGGTAATGTAAAAAAACATAAGATGAAAAAATATATATTTTCCTTAGCGTTGGCAATATCTATAAATGGCTATTGTCAGGAATTTAATTGCACAGACATTACCAGATTTAAGCTATACAATATTTATCAACAAAATGAAGGAATTTTCAGGGTTAAAAAAGATAACATTGATTATATCTCAAATATTATTAGTAGGACAAAAATCGAAACATTGAGACAAATTTGTATTAACAATTGGAATAATTATAATAACTACGGAATCCAATATATGTTTGAAAGATATATCAGAAATTATGGTTACATAGACAAGAATTATTATATAGAAAATATTCAATATCTAGAAATTTTAAGCTATTTAAAATTTTCAATACAAAAGAGATTAAATTGAATTTTACATAAGTTACTTAAAACTACCCATACAAAAACCAAATTGTTTGATTGAATTAATCCTACCAAGACATAAATAATATCTAACACATAAATAATAACCAAAAATCATGAGAAAACAATTTACAAACAAGATATTACTAATGCTTTTTGCATTAATAACAATTTCGTGCGAAAATAATGACACTTCAAATTCAACCTCAGTAAATATTACGGGAAAATGGATTTTAGCTTCTTATAGAATCTCAAACTTTGAAAATACTGGAACTACAGTTGATGATTGGGAATCCACAATTCCCAGACCAACATTTGAATTTAAAAACAACAATAGTGTTGTAGATAACCTAATTAATGGTAAGTTACGTGAAATGACATACGAAATAAAAGGTAATAGTATTTTATTTCAAAAATCAATAGCTTACGAAACACACAATTCTTTTACATATAAAATTACTGGGTCAAGATTGGAACTGAAGAGAGAAGACAGACATACATTACAAAATGGAAATTTATTTGTAGAATCAACAGAAGTAATTTTAATAAAGCAATAAAACTATCACCTCGATAATATCGAATCGTTGCAATTATGCGACGATTTTTTTTATTTTTTTGGAAACTCATTAAAATATATGAATACACTAACTATATGATTTGTTCCCCCTACCATAAGATGGTATTTTGCTGATTCCCCCTGCCCAACTGCCACAAGGATAATTTTCACCATGCATCGCTTAACTTCCTAGCTGTATCTTCACTCGCATACTTCACATACCCTTGGAAAACACTAAAGTCTTCGTGACCTGTAATCTGCATAATTTCAAGTGGGTCTAGCCCCTTCTTCAAACATTCTATTATAAAAAATCTTCTACCATAATGAAATGTGATCCATTGATACAACGGTTTTTTGATAGCTTCTATATCACCCTTATAATTTTTCTGGTTAATTAGTGTTACCTTATTTACCTCAGCTTTTATTAGAATCTTTGTAAGGTGCTTATTGATAGTTTGATTAGTAAAACTTTTGCCAACCCCATAAAGATTATGAAATTCTTTAATGTACAATATAGCCCTATCTGACATAGGTATAATTTCAGGTGTATTTTTCTTTATATTTCTAAAATGATATTTCCCGTCAATTATTTGTTCATAATTAATCAATGAAACGTCTGAATATCGAAGACCTGTTAAACAGCTGATACAGAACAATCTTCGACTTATGTCCAAATTAATATCATTGGACAAATCAACATTTAATACTTTATCGAAATCTTCCTCCCTAAAATCTACAAATTGACCCTTCTCATGCTCCCTTGTTAACATCTCAAAAATTCTATTTTTATGATAATGTCTATCATAGGTAAATTTTAAGAAAGCTTTCATATTCTTGATCTGCTTTGATCTTGTATTAGACTTCTGCTTACAATCTATTTTTAAATAGTTAATAAAACCATCAAAGAAACTTAAATCCAAATCATCAAATGATAAATCGCTTCTTTGCGTAGTACTTGAAAAGGATTTAAGATGATTTCTAAGCGTAGTGTATGCTTTTATTGTACCTTCTTTAAAGCTGCTTCTTTTTAATTCTATGAATTTTTCAAGAGTTTTATCAACTGTAAGATCATTTTCAGAGTTTTCAAATTTGCCTGTTAGAAAAGATTTTATCTCTCTAAAAAATCTCTCACTATTGGATTTATCAAATTCTACAAAATTTTTTGTATACAATGAAAGTATTTTAGACTCAATTGTATTAAGTATCTTATTTAAATTAAATGAATTTGCCATACTTGGCTTTGCTCGCATATTGTTTCTATTCCAGTGCTTACAACCAATTTTTTGTTGTGTGGAATATTTGGCTCTCTTTCCATTGAGACTGATAGCAACCAAAATCAGTGATTCTGAAGCTTTTGGTTCTTTTAAATAGAAATTAATTTTCATAATAGTACTATTTGGTGACACTTTATTTTACTGCGTGGACACTTATAGGGACATAATGTTATGAATATAACTGAACAAACCTAAAATTAAATATACAAAAAAATCCTTGCATTACTAATGAATACAAGGATTTTATGTTCAGCTATGTTTAGTCAATTTTAACTAAGTTTAGCTTTATGTGGTCCCACCTGGGCTCGAACCAGGGACCACCTGATTATGAGTCAGGTGCTCTAACCAACTGAGCTATAGGACCTCGAAATTTGGTTAAATTTTGTGTGTGCAAAAATAACAAAATTTCTTTATCTACCAAACCTTTTAAGGTTTTTCTTGACACAATTCTACCAATACTCCATTAGTTGATTTAGGATGTAAAAAGACAACTAATTTATTATCAGCACCTTCTTTGGGTTCTTCTGAGATGAAAATAAATCCTTCTTTTTTTAGTCTCTCAATCTCATTATGGATATTTTCTACTCCAAATGCAATATGATGGATTCCTTCTCCTTTTTTCTCTAGAAATTTTGTTATTGGACTTTCTGGATTTGTAGCTTCCAAAAGTTCGATTTTACTTTCTCCAAGTTCGTAGAATGATGTTGTCACACCCTCTCTTTCTACCGATTCCTGTTTGTAATTTGGTTTTCCTAAAAGTCGGGCAAACAGATCATCAGAATCTGATAGAGATTTGACTGCGATACCGAGATGTTCTATTTTCATTTTGTGATTTTATTTTAGAAAAGGAAAGATATGGATAAAGTTCAATTGTTGACAAAATTGGTTTGGATGACAAAATCCATAGCCCCGATTGCAACGACATCCTTTTTTGTTTTTGTTCCTCAGTTCGATTGAATGACAAATCTTCTAAAAACAAAAAAGATATAGTGGAAAGCGGGATTAAGCTCCTTAAAAAAAATTGTCAAATCGAAAAAACTTTGGTTACACCAGTTCTTCGATTTGACAAAATGTTATTTTATTAAGAATTGAATCCTTCGATAATCTTGGAAAAATCTTCGATTTTAAGTGCTGCACCGCCAATCAAACCGCCATCAACATCTGGCTGAGAGAAGATTTCTTTAGCGTTGTCCGGCTTCACACTTCCTCCGTAAAGGATAGAAACTTCGTCAGCAACTTCTTTTCCGTATTTGTCAGCAATCAGACTTCTGATGTAAGCGTGAACTTCCTGTGCCTGCTCTGCAGTCGCTGTTTCGCCGGTTCCGATAGCCCAAACTGGTTCGTAAGCAATGACTACTTTTTTGATTTCCTCAGCGGAAAGTGTGAAAAGAGCAGTTTCTGTTTGGTTTTTTACAACTTCGAAATGCCTTCCTGCTTTTCTTTCTTCTAATTTTTCGCCATTGCAATAGATTGGCGTCAAACCTTTGTCCAAAAGTGCTTTTACTTTTCTGTTGGCATGGCTGTCGGTTTCTCCGTGGAAAGTTCTTCTCTCAGAATGCGAAACCAGACTTCCGTCTGCATCAACAGAAGTCAACATATCAACAGAAATTTCGCCCGTGTAAGCGCCACTTGCATACTCAGAAACGTCCTGAGCAAAAACGCCTACTTCCCCATTTTTGAAAACTTCTTTCGCAGTTGTAAGATACAAAGCTGGTGGAGCAATGTAAACCTCACAGTTGGTCGTGTTATTTTTTTTGTATTCCAAGAGCTGAGCCATCAATTCTTGCGCTTCAGCATAAGATTTGTTCATTTTCCAGTTTCCTGCAACAATGTTCTTTCTCATTATATTTTTAATTTAAGTTCCAAATGTTTTTTAATAATGTGTAGAATTGATGTTCTTCATCACTTACTTCATTATCAGCTTTAATCAGTGATTTTGCAAACTGAATAAAGTCTTTTCTTTCCGCTTCTGTAGAATCGTCTTCAAAACATTTTGCGTGAAATTCAAAATGGTCTTTCCACTGGTCGGAAGTGAGTTGTGCAATGATTTCCAATTCGTCATCCAAATTGAGACGGAACGGAAATTCTTCCGCCATATATTCCTGAACTTTAAGACCTTCTTCCGGTTTGATAATGCCATCCACAGCGGACAAAATCATTAATAAATGATAGCCTGCGATAGGTTTATTTGATTTTCTCATTATATAATTTAATCTTGATTTAAATAATCTTTTGCTCCTAATTTTTCCACTATTTTTCCTTTTTCCAAAATCAATATAAAAGGATTACTTCTCGCGATGGTTTTGATTGCGATTTCGTCCATTAGATAATTTGGGATTTGTTTATAGAAATTAGGCTGTGTGCTGATTCCGTAGACTTTTGCTTTTTCAGTCAAAGCTTTAGTTTCTGTTTTTTTAACCAACTCGGAATCTGCTTCTTTTGGTTTGTAGGTAAACACTAAAACAATTCTTGGTTCCTTCAGGATTTCGTCTGTAATTGGATTTCCATTGGCATCTTCGACTTTGAATTTCGAAATCTCAGACTCGTAACCTTTTTTAGCGATTTCAGAAGTTGTTTTTCCGTCTTCGATTTGCCAGCTGGTATCTTTCCAATATTCTTTGTTGATGTATTCGTCCTGATCTACTTTTTTAACCTCGTTGGTTTTAGAATTTTTAAGTGAATAAAAAGTCTTATATTCAGAAGGATTTTGTGCTATCTTTTGTTTCTCATCCGCTAAATCAGTTCCAATAGAATAAGCTCTGAAATCTATCATCGGCTCGTGAGCAATTCCTCTGTACATCACGAAAATCATGATCAAAACAAAAACACCTAGCAATGGTAATTTTCCAAATCTTACCTTTTCATCTTCTTCTCTTTTTCTATAAAGAAAAGCTAATACGATTAATAAAACCAAAAGTGTAATATCTTTCCAGAATGATTGCCAAGGCGTGAATTTCAGTGCATCTCCGAAACATCCACAATCTGTTACAACATTATAATAAGCTGAATAAAACGTAAGAAAACCAAAGAAAACGCAAAGTCCGATCAGTGCATAAAGCGTTTCTTTAAGCTTGATTTTCATCAATAACATAAATCCTAAAACCAACTCCAGAACAACAACAATGATTGAAAATGCCAAAGCATATTTTTCCAAAAACGGTAAATTGAAAACAATTGGAGAGAAATACTCTTCCAGCTTGAAAGAGAATCCTTTTAAGTCAACTGCTTTTACAAATCCGGAAGCGATGAATATAAGTGCAACAATGTAGCGTAAAACTGCTTTCATAATTTTTTTCGGTATTAATTTTTAAATTTAATCAGACAAAAAACTGCATAATTCAGCATATCAAAATAGTTGGCATCCAAACCTTCGGAAACCAAAGTCTTTCCTTGATTATCTTCTATCTGCTTAGTTCGCAAAACTTTTTGATAAATCAAATCTGTAATGGACGAAATTCTCATATCTCTCCAAGCTTCGCCATAATCGTGATTTTTGCGTTCCATCAATTCTTTTGCTTTTTGAGCGTAAGAATCATAAAGATTAATGATTTCTTCTGGATTAGCATTTAGTTCATCAGAAAAACCTTTCTCCAACTGAATCAATCCAATAATAGAATAATTGATAATCGCAATGAATTCGTCTTCCTCGCTTTCATCCACCATTTTCACATCCGTCATTTGCAACGTTCTGATTCTGCTTACTTTGATGTAGATTTGGTCTGTAATAGAACTTGGACGAAGGACGCGCCAAGCGGTTCCATAATCTTTCATTTTCTTTTGAAAAAGGTCTCTGCAAGCCTTGATAACGTCGTCAAACTGGGCGGATGTATTGTGCATAAATCTGTCTAATTGGTCAAAGATACAAATTTAGTTGTTTTTAATTTTTGATTGCCAACCAGAAAAATTATCTATTTTTATGATTCTAAAATTTTTTTTATGCGATTTGCCGTTTCTTTTTTTCTGATATCTTCTGTTTTTATCAATGCTCAACAGAAATTGGAACTGACAATAGAAATGGCCAATAAGCTTGCATCCATGCCTTTGAAATGCATCGATCAAGAATATCCGAATAAGACTGCACACGTCATCAATGCTGAAAAAGATGCGATTTTGACGCCAAAACAATTGCATCCTAGTTTTTATGGTTGTTTTGATTGGCACAGTTCTGTCCATGGACATTGGATGTTGATAAGATTATTGAGAACAATGCAGGATTTGGAAAATAAAGATAAAATTATTTCTATTCTTGATGACTCTTTTTCACCTGAAAAAATCAAAGAAGAAGCGTCTTATTTTACCAAATATCAGGTGGCGCAGAATTTCGAGAGAACTTATGGCTGGGCTTGGATTTTGAAATTGGACGAAGAATTAGCAAGATGGAATCATCCAAAAGCCAAAGTCTGGCATCAAAATTTAAAACCTTTGACAGATGAAATTCTAAGACTTTGGAAAGCCTATTTACCCAAACAAACCTACCCCAACAGAACTGGTGTTCATCCGAATACCGCATTTGCAATGAGTTTTGCAATCGATTGGGCAAGAGAAGTTGGAGATCAATCATTCGAGAAAGAATTATCTGAAAAAGCTAAAATTTTCTACTTAAATAACACTAAAACGCCAGCTTATCTGGAACCTGATGGAAGTGATTTCTTTTCACCAAGTCTGGAAATTGCAGAGTTGATGAGCAGAATTTTGCCTCAAAAGGAATTTGAAAAATGGCTTAATCAGTTTTATGAAAAAAGAAGTTTGGAAAATATTGAACAAATTCCTATTATAAGTGATGTTAATGACTATCAAACAGTTCATCTTGTGGGACTATCATTTTCGAAGGCTTGGGCAATGAAAAACATTATCAATGCCTTACCAGAAAAGAATTCCATCAGAAAGCAATTTGAGATGACTCGGGAAAAATTTATTGAAAACTCATTACCAATTATTTTTAAAGGCAATTATGGTGGTGACCATTGGTTAGCGAGTTTTGCGGTTTACGCAATGACGAATTAAAAATATAATTAATTTTTAAACCACATAAACACATAGAAATTTATAGATATGTAATTTAAAAAAGATAAGTAGAATTAAAACTATTTTATCTTAGATTCAAGTAATAACCATGTTTCTATGTGGTTTAAATAAAGTATCAATATTTCAAATTTTAAAATGGAATTTTCTATTACCAATTCTAATCAATCAAGATTTTTCTCAATTAATTGTAACGGCAGATTAATTGATTTGTCAAAACCAAAACTAATGGGGATTTTGAATCTGACTCCAGATTCTTTTTCTGATGGTGGAAAATTCAACAACGAAAAATCAGCATTACAACAAGTCGAAATTTTACTGAAAAATGGAGCAGCAATTATCGACATTGGCGCACAATCAACACGTCCCAATGCGGAATTTTTGAAGGCTAATGAAGAAATCAGAAGAATCGGAAATATCATTTCAATAATCAAAAAAGAGTTTCCGGAAAGTTTAATTTCTCTAGATACATTTTATTCTGATGTGGTAAAATTTGGATATGATGAAGGAATTGATATTGTAAATGATATTTCTGCAGGACAATTTGATTCTGAGCTTTTGGATACAGTTGCAAAAACTGGTTTACCTTATATATTGATGCATATTAATCCGACTTATGATTCGATGCACGATAAAATCATATTCGATGATATTATTTTATCAATCAATCGATTTTTCTCAGAAAAGGTAAATCTTTTAAGACAAAAAGGAATCAAAGATATTATTCTTGATCCCGGTTTTGGCTTCGGTAAAACTGTTGAAGACCAATATCAAATGATTAATGAATTTGAATATATTGGATTTGGAAAATTGCCAATTCTTGCTGGGATTTCAAAGAAATCATTCATCTATAAACCGCTGGGAAAACAACCGAACGAAGTTGAAAAGGAAACATTAGATTTACATCATAAGTTATTAGGAAAAGGAGCAAATATTATTCGGCTTCATAGACCTGAAAATCTGTAACTCAGAATATAAATTAAATCATTTTCTGAAAATCCTTAAATATTTGTTTAGAAATTTTTATTATATTATTATCTTTCCTGTTAAAAAATATTTAACAAATTAAAAAAAAGCTACCAATGGAAGCTGATAATTAATCTATTTATCCAAAATTAGCTTACTCTTGATCAACTAAAACTAAATATTTGGAAATTTATTAGATAGTTTTTAACTAACCTTTTTGCATAAAATCGAATGCTCATACTAAAGTCATAACATAAAAACCAATGCTTCATGTAAATAAGCATTGGTTTTCATTTACTAAAGTTCTCTAATATCTAGTACGATTAGCTACCTTATAATAGACAAGACATTTTAAACTAGAATAATCACCACACATAGTTGTATCAAAATCAAAATAAATACCAATTGGCTTCATAGCCGGGTTCATGCTTACGTACTCATCTATTGAAGAAAGAATCTTATATAATGCATAAGAACTTCCTACAGGAGAAACATTATTCCCAGGATATAATTCTTGAGCGTCATAATTTTCCGAACGATATATATTGAGATTGGACATAGAATCATACTGTAAAACACTGCTATCACCTAAAACCTGACTAGCTACATAAAACTTTTTAAAATTATCTAATCCATTATAATATTTTGTATTTAAATAATCTGTACAGCTTTTAATAATAGCTGCAAAAAACCAAGGACGGGGATTAGCAGATGGTGTCAAGCTATAATAGGTTTCAAAATTTATTGTAGGATAATTACTAGGATTACCATAATTAACTAAAGATGAAGTTGGGGTAGGAACAATACATAGAGGATCAGTAGAATTTTTTGCAAATGCATTTGTTGGTTTTTCATCAATAATCATATTTTCTCTCTCGCTACTGCAAGAAAAAGTGATAAATAAATAAAGTAAAAAAGTTAATTTCTTCATGATAAATTTGTTTTTATTATATAATGAGGCAAATATAAAAAATATTAATTAATTAATATTTTTTTTGATTAAAACTTGTCTATTTAAAATTAATTTAACTAAATTTGATAAAATTAAAAAATATTACATTATGAAAAAAACTCTATTTTCTTTATTTGCAACGGTAGCATTATTTTCTACCAATGTGGTAAAAGCCCAAACGGTAATCTTTGAAGATAGCTTTGAATCTTATACTGATTTTGCTATTGCAAATGTTGGCAGTTGGACTCTAACTGATGTTGATCTTAAAACTACTTATGGTTTTCAGGGTGTTACGTTTCCAAATTCCGGTGTAGCAAAATCTTTTCAAGTATTTAATTCTACAGCTACAACTCCCGTATTAACACCATCTGCTACTTCTAATTGGACGGCTAGAACAGGCAGTAAGGCAATGGTTAGTTTTGGAGCAGATTCTTCACCTTGGTCCAATGACTGGTTGATTTCACCACAGGTACAATTATTAACTGGACAAGGAGCGTCATTAAGTTTTTGGGGTAAAGGTTGTGATGCTACTTATGGAGCAGAAAAATTTAAAGTTTTGATTTCAACTACAGGAACCGCTGTTTCTGATTTTACTGCAATTTCGGCACTTACAACTACTCCATCAGATGCTGCTTGGCATGAATACACATATAATTTAAATGCATATGCAGGGCAACAAATCTATGTAGCAATCCAATGTACTTCTGATGACCAATTTGGATTTGCGGTTGATGATTTTAAAATCGTTAGTGCAGCACTACCAACAACAGCACCTAGTTGTTCAACATTAACATCTCCTGCTAATGGAGCAACAAATCTTACTTATCTATCACAAACATTATCGTGGTCTGCTCCAACAACAGGGACTGCTGATTCTTATGATGTATATTTGGATAAGAATTCTGACCCAACTACATTGGTTGGTAATATAGCCGGAACTAGCTATACTGCTACTAACCTTGACGGCTCTTCAACTTATTATTGGAAAGTAGTTCCTAAAAATACTATAGGATCTGCAACCGGATGTACAGTTTATTCATTTACAACTATGGCACCAACCTATTGTACTGCAGGTGCGACATCTACAAGCTGGGAAAAAATCAGCAATGTAACATTTGCCAATATCAATAACAACTCAACAGCTACTGCAGGTTATGAGGATTTTACTGCGGTTACAGGTAATGTAGAGGCAGGGTCAACTTACACCTTTACAGCATCATTCACTGGAACTTCTTATGACGCAGATCAAGTAACTGTTTGGATAGATTTGAATAATGATAAGGACTTCAATGATGTTGGAGAACAAGTTTTAGTAACTCCAATAAAAAAATCTCCTTGGACAGGTTCTATCACTATTCCCGCAAGTGCTACTATTGGCACAACTCGTATGAGAGTTAGATTGAACGATACAAGTTCTTCTACTTCTAATACTACTCCTTGTGGAACTGCAACATTTGGACAAGTAGAAGATTATACATTAAACATTGGACAATTAGCTGTTAATGACGTTTCTAAAAACGGTATCAAAGCTTATCCAAACCCAGTAAAAGATATCTTCACTATTGAAGCTCAAGGAAAAATCAAATCTGTTAAAGTATTTGATGTAACTGGTAAGCAATTATTAACTAAAGATTTAAATGAAGCGACATCTAAAATTGATTTCACTAAATTTAATTCTGGAGTTTATGTTGTAACAACTACGATGGAAGATGGCTCTACTTCTTCTACAAAAGTGATCAAGAAATAATTAATTTTTCTATAATCAATTTAATCCCGCTAATATTTAGCGGGATTTTTTATATTAATTAGTTGTAGTTTAGAAAAAAGTTGTACTTTTGCAACTCGAATTTTTAATTAAAATTAATTAACATTATGAACAATTACGAAACTGTTTTCATTTTAACTCCCGTTCTATCTGATGCTCAGGTGGAGGAAGCAGTGAAAAAATTTGAAGATCTATTGACTTCAAACAATTGCGAAATCGTTGCCAAAGAAAATTGGGGACTTAAAAAATTGGCTTATCCAATCCAATTGAAAAAGAATGGGTTTTATACTCTAATCGAATTCAAAGGGGAAGGAACTGTAGTTGCTGATCTAGAAACTGCTTACAAACGTGATGAGAGAGTTATCCGTTATTTAACGACTAAACTTGACAAACACGCTGTAGAATATGCAGTAACAAGAAGAAGCAAAGTAAAATCTGCTAAAGCTTAATTATTAATCTTTAAAATTTAAAACAATGGCAATAGACGATATGGCAAAACAAGCCTCTGCTGGAGGTGAATCAGAAGTGAAGTTTCTTACTCCACTTGATATCAATACAAAATCTGAAAAGAAATATTGTAGATTCAAAAAATTTGGAATTAAGCACGTAGATTATAAAGATGCAGATTTCCTTTTACAATTCGTAAACGAGCAAGGTAAAATTTTACCTAGAAGATACACAGGAACTTCTCTTAAATATCAAAGAAAAGTATCTGCGGCTATCAAAAGAGCAAGACATTTAGCTCTTATGCCTTACGTAGCGGATCTTTTGAAATAAGACAAAATTAATAAAAGAAGTAGGCTCGCCTGCTTCTTTTGTTGCTGAATAATAATTTAATTCTAACTGTTTTAGATATTAGATATTAGATCTCAGATATTAGATTTTCTAACTTCTTATTTCTAACCTCTAACTTCTAGAATCTAAACAAGACAACAACAATGGAAATTATCCTAAAACAAGACGTAGAGAACTTAGGACTTGAGTTCGATACAGTAAATGTAAAACCAGGTTACGCTCGTAACTTTTTATTACCTCAAGGTTTTGCTCTTTTGGCAACTCCTAAAAACAAAGCGGCTTTAGAAGCTACTTTGGAAGCTAGAAAAGAAGAAGAAGCTAAATTGATCGCTACTGCTAACGCTGTTGTAGACCAATTGAAGAAAACTTCTGTTACTATTCCTGCAAAAGTAGGTGCTGGTGATAAATTATTTGGTTCTATCAACAATGCTGATCTTGCTGCTGCATTAGAAAAAGCAGGTGTAAGCGTTGATAAAAAATACATCAAAATCCCTGGAAATACAATTAAGAGAACAGGTAAATTCTCTGCAGTTGTAAGACTTCATAGAAATGTAGAATACAGCTATGAGTTTGATATCGTTTCTGATGCTCCAGTAGAAGCTCCAAAACCAAAGGCTGCTCCTGCTAAGGTAGAAGAAACTCCTGCTGAAGAAGCTTAATTGAATTAATTTTCAAAACATAAAAAACCATTCTAAAATTTAGAATGGTTTTTCTTTTTAATTATGATTTCTTGGATTTCCAACTATTAAAGAAATCTTTTACTTTCTCAAGACTATAACCACTTCCCTCTTCTAAAATCGAACTATCTTGAGTATGAATCAGTTTACCATTTTCATCTAAGACCATAAAAACAGGATAACCATATTTTGCACCAGGATTATCATACTTAGAAAATATTTTTTCGTTTTTATTTTCAGGTGACCAGTTCAAATGATAATAAACATAATTATCATCAACAATTTGCTTTAATTCCGGTGTTTGCTGTACATAATTATTGAATCTTAAACACCAGATACACCAGTTACCTCCTGCTTGTATAATGACATTCTTATGTTCTTTTTTAGCTAATTTCACAGCATTCTGGATGTCTGCTTCAGCATTAGCTTCAGGATGATATGGTTTAGGTAGTTTTGCTTTTTCTTCAGCCGCAGCTTTCTTTTTAACATCTATTTGCTCTTGAGTTAAAGGAGACTCTTTTGTTTGCGCATTGGAAAGAGAAAATAAAAGTAAACCTCCAACAAACAACAAACTCTTAACAGATTTTCTCATTATTATTGATAATTGATTTTAATTAAACATCAAAGTTAAGCAAAAATTCAGCCATTTTTCAGTATATTTGCCAATATTCATTATCCATTGAATCAATTTTTATTCAGCATATTATTACTAATTTCCAGATTACCACTCAGAATATTATATTTCTTTTCAGATATAATGTTCTTTCTCAATTATTATATCATAGGCTATAGAAAAGCAGTTGTTTTAGAAAATTTACGAAACTCTTTTCCCGAAAAGACGGAGAAAGAGATAAAAGAAATTTCTAAAAAATTCTTTTCTAATTTTTGCGATTATCTTGCAGAAATGCTAAAGGCTTTCACAATTAGTCATACAGAGTCACGTGTTAGAATGCAACATTTGAATCAAGATCTTTTCCATGAAGCAAAAGCCGAAGGTAAAAACGTCATCCTTCTTTCTGGTCACGTTTTCAACTGGGAATGGTTTAATGCGCTGGCAACACTTGTTCCTCAAAAAAATTGCCATCCAGTTTACAGAAAAATGAGCAGCAGTTTTTGGGAAGAGAAAATTAAAATGATTAGAAATCGATTTAATAATAAATCTTTAGAAGCCAACGAAGTTATTAAGCATATTTTCCGAACACCCAATAATGGAGAATCAATCTATATGTTTGTTGCAGACCAGACGCCACACGTTTTGCATGTAAATTACGGATTGAAATTTCTGAATCAAAAAACACCGGCTTTCATCGGTTATGATAAATTATCTACAAGAATGGATATGGCTTTCATTTATTGTGAAATGAAGAAAGTAAAACGTGGGTTTTATCAGGTTAATTACCATAGAATTTACCCAGATGGCGAAAAATTTGTGGAACACGAGGTGGTGAAAAAATTCCACGGCTTGTTGGAGAATACGATTCGAAAAAGACCGGATAATTGGCTTTGGTCACACAGAAGATGGAAATATAAAGATGCTATAAAAAACTACCAAGAATAATGACTGTAGCTATCGCAATCCTCAATTGGAACGGTAAAAGCTGGCTCGAAAAATTCTTACCATCTGTAATAGAACATTCTCAGGAAGCCGAAATTTATGTTATAGACAATGCTTCTACAGACGATTCTATTCAATTTTTGACGTCTAATTTTCCATCAATAAAAATCATACAAAATCAATCTAATTCTGGTTTTGCAAAAGGTTACAACGAAGGTTTAAAATCCATTAAAGCTGACATTTACTGCTTACTGAATTCCGATGTAGAAGTTACAGAAAATTGGATTTCTCCTATCACAAAATTATTTTTTGAAGACCAAAATATCGCAGCCATTCAACCAAAGATTCTGGATTATAATCAAAAGAACAAATTCGAATTTGCAGGTGCTGGTGGTGGTTTGATAGACAATTTAGGTTATCCTTATTGCAGAGGAAGAGTTTTTGATGACATCGAAACTGATAACGGACAATACGACGATGAAACCGAAATTTTCTGGGCTTCCGGCTGTTCATTATTTATCCGTTCAGAAGATTTTTGGAATATGAATGGTTTTGACGAAAGATTCTTCGCCCATCAGGAAGAGATTGACCTTTGCTGGAGACTGAAAAATGCTGGAAGAAAAATCTATTACACTGGAAAATCTATAGTTTACCACGTTGGTGGCGGAACATTAAACAAACAAAATCATAGAAAGACCTTCCTTAATTTTAGGAATAATTTGACAATGCTCGTTAAGAACCTCCCAGTTTACCAATTAGCTCCCGTAATATTTGCAAGATTAGTTCTTGATGGTTTTGCAGGATTATATTTTGGATATAAAAATGGATGGTCTCATCTTGGAGCAATCTTGAAAGCCCATTTTGGATTTTATGCAGCGATTCCTCAATCTTTAAAACTGAGACAAACACATCAAGTGAAAAATTACTATCAATCAAAATGGTTGATATTTAAACATTTTTTAGGTTCTAAAAATAATTAATTGATGGATTTCATTGCTTTAGATTTTGAAACGGCAACGCACGAGAAAAACTCAGTCTGCGAGTTGGGAATTTGCATTGTGGAAAATGGGCAAATCAAAGAAACCAAATCTTGGCTCATAAAACCACCTTCGTTTCCCTATTTCAATCATCACAATGTTGCTGTTCACGGCATTACACCTCAAGATGTGCAGCACGCTCCCACTTTTGCAGACGTTTGGTATGAGATAGAAAATCTAATGTATGGTAATCTGATTATCGCTCACAATGCTGCTTTCGATGCTAATGTTTTGCGAGGATGCCTGGACCATTACGGTTTTTTCAAACCAAATATGAACTATTTGTGCAGTATTGGAGTTGCAAAAAAAGCTTGGAAAGATTTGAAAAGTTACGGACTCAAAAGTTTGGCAGAATATCATCAAATCAATTTTAATCATCACCGCGCAGATGCCGATGCAGAAGTATGTGCGAAGATTTCTCTATTAAGTTTTGAGAGGCTCTTCATTACAAGAAACGATGAAGTTCGTGATGTTTTTAACAAGAAAATTAAGTTTCTTTAAAATATTAATTTGGGCAGCTTAATCCGCCTTCCACTCCCAAACCTAACGAAGTGGTTCGACGAAGTCAATCTTTCACTCCACTGCGTTGCGTAAAAAGGATTTCCGTTCAAGTCGGGCTGCTGCAATTCTATGTTCAGAAAGACATTTTGATTCGAAAATCAATTACTTAAAACCTCGGAAACCAAATTAAATTTTGGAATTTCAACTGCGAAATTTTCTTTACTATCACTTTCAAATTGGTAAGAACCTTCCATATTCCCCACCCCAGATTTTAGAATCACATTGGAAAAATAGGTAAAGGTTTCGCCTGACACCAGAACTGGAGTCAAACCAATAACGCCAGCGCCTTCAACCTCAGTAAAACCAAAGCCTAGGTCATAAATCATCCATTTTCTCCTAAGAAGCTTCACTGTTTCAGTTCCAAGATTTTGAATTTCAATATGATACTTGAAAACAAAACGGTTTTCAGAAGGATAACTGTTGAAATTATCATATTCTGCAGTAACGCTGACTTTTATTTCTGACGTAATTTTTGACACCATTTTTTATGAATTTAAAGGTAAAATACAAATATCTAGCCGAATATTGGATTAAAAAATCACAATTAAGTTAAATCGAATTCAATATTAATTAGATTTTATTCAATCGGTTAATTTTCTTAATTTTGTGTAATCTAAAAAAGTAAAAAGAAAGAAATGAATTCCTACAAAAATCCATTGGAAGAGCGCTATTCCAGTGAAGAAATGTTGTTTAATTTTTCGCATAACAACAAGTTCCAGAACTGGAGAAAGCTTTGGATTGCCCTTGCTGAAATCGAAAAAGACCTTGGCCTTGAAATCACAGACGAGCAAATCGCTGAATTAAAAGCCAATGCCGAAAACATCGATTATGAAAAAGCTGCCGAATATGAAAAAAAATTCAGACACGATGTAATGGCTCACGTTCACGCTTATGGTGATGTAGCGCCTTCTGCAAAAGGTATTATTCACTTGGGAGCAACTTCGGCATTTGTAGGAGATAATACAGATTTAATTCAGATTCGTGACGGACTTTTAATTCTAAAGAAAAAGTTGGTGAATGTGATGAAAAATTTATCTGATTTTGCGATTCAGTATAAAGATTTACCGACTTTAGGTTTCACTCACTTCCAACCGGCTCAGTTAACGACTGTTGGAAAAAGAGCGACACTTTGGTTACAGAGTTTAGTTCTTGACATCGAAGAGCTTGATTTCTTCCTGGAAACATTAAGATTCAGAGGAGTAAAAGGAACAACAGGAACTGCAGCAAGTTTCTTAGAACTTTTCAATGGAGATTATTCTAAAGTAAAACACTTAGATAAGGAATTATCAAAAAGATTCGGTTTCGAAAAAGTTTTTGGAGTTTCCGGACAGACTTATGACAGAAAAATTGATGCTAAAGTGGTAGCTTTATTAGGAAATATTGCTCAGTCTGCACATAAATTCACAAACGATTTACGTCTTCTTCAAAATCTGAAAGAAGTTGAAGAACCATTCGAGAAAAACCAAATCGGTTCATCGGCAATGGCTTACAAGCGTAATCCAATGAGAAGCGAAAGAATCGGAGCGTTGGCAAAATATGTGATGTCTTTAACGACAAGTTCTGCGATGGTCGCTTCAACACAATGGTTTGAAAGAACTTTGGACGATTCTGCAAACAAGAGGTTAACAATTCCTCAGGCGTTTTTAGCGGTTGATGCAATTCTATTGATCTGGAACAACATTATGAACGGAATCGTAGTGTATCCGAACAGAATCAACAAGCATATTATGGAAGAACTGCCGTTTATGGCGACGGAATACATCATTATGGAAGAGGTAAAAGCTGGTGGAGACCGTCAGGAAATCCACGAAGTGATTAGAGTTCATTCTATGGAAGCTTCCAAAAAAGTGAAAGAAGAAGGAAAAGAAAATGACTTGATCGAAAGAATTTTAAATGACGATTCTTTAAAACTAGATAAATCAAAATTAAAAGAGGTTCTTGATCCTAAAAACTTTATCGGCTTTGCACCGATTCAGACGGAAGAATTCATTGCCAATGAAGTCCAGCCGATTATTGAGGCAAACAAAGATCTGATAGGATTAGAGGCTGATCTTAAAGTATAAATATTGTGCAGTCTTTTCGGGCTGCATATTTTTTTAAAATTATACCTAAATTATTTATGACCAGAACGATTATTTCAGTTTTATTGATTTTAACCTGTCTCTTTTCAAAGGCTCAGGACAGAATTAATTTTACTGAAAAATTCAAAAAAGAGAATCAGGGAAAGTATAAAATTGAAATCAATGAGGCAAAGGAATTGATTCATATAATGCTGGCAATTACCAAATCCGGATTGGAAAATGATGATATGATTCAGCAGGAAGGTGTTTATTATAAAGATGTCATCTCACATTTTAAACCTTTTAAAGATGAAAAGATCATCAAAACTTTCGACTCTTTGCTGGTTGCTTCACCCTACAATTATATTTTTTTAACGGGAAATGGTATTTCCTATGATTTTAAAGGTGAGAAGCTCGTTAAAAATGAAATATTTGTCTTCCCGGCAACTGGTGTTTCAGGTATTAAAATCACTGAAAACCCAATTACGACTTACAAAAAAGAAATTGAAGATTTTGCGATAAAGTCTAAGTTTAGAGAATTTTACAAAAAACAGAAGCCGTACTATTCTCAAATTATTTCCGATTATGATAGAAAAGCTAATCTGGGCAAACAGTGGAAATGGCTGGAGAAAAATTTTAAAACCAAAATCAACAGCTACATCATCTTCTGTTCACCACTCATCAACAGTCTGAACTACACCGGAGATTTTGACAACAATAATTTTAAGCTGATCTATATGGTTTTGCCACCACTCGATAACTTTGAAAAACTTTCGGAGATTCAAAATGAGCTGTTCAATACAAGAGTAATGCTTACTGAGATTGACCACAATTATGTAAAAGCACCAAGTATCGCAAACAAAGAAGCTATTGATCAGTATTTTAAAGACAGGAAGATATGGACAGACGAAAATACAGAAGGCATTTTTGCCTATCCAAATCCGGTAAAAGTATTCGATGAATATATGACATATGGCGTTTTTGTTTTGTTCTGTGAAGATAATTATGATCAGAAAAATTTCCTTGAAACTAAGCAAAGCATCATTGCGCTGATGAAAGAAAGAGGTTTTCCGAAAATGCAGGAATTTACAGACAAGCTGCTGAAAGTTCGTGCAGAAAACCGTGATAAAAAAATTGACGATTGGTATCCCGAATTTTTAAAACAATTCGCTGAATAAAAAATAAATCTAATAAAATCCTGAACTTCGGTTCCTGAATCTAATAAAAAAATGAACAAAAGAATTTTCGTAGAAAAAAGAGGAATTTTCGATGTTGAAAGCCCAAAAATTTTTGATGAAGTAAAAGCGGTGGTTCCGTCGATCCAAAGCGTAAAAGTATACAACGTTTACGATATTTTTGGATTAAACGATGGTGAATTTGAAAAAGTGGTCAACAGTACTTTCGTGGATCCGGTTACTGATATTCTAATCGAGGAAAATCCTGCACAGGGAATTCATTTCGCCTTAGAATTTTTGCCAGGTCAATACGATCAGCGTGCAGATTCTGCTCAACAGTGTATCGCTTTACTGACTGGAAATGAGAAGTCTAAGGTAAGAAGCGGTAAATTAATCGAATTTGAAGGGGCTTCTGAATCTGATTTGGTGAAAATCAAAGATCTGCTTATTAATAAAGTGGAATCTCAGGAAAAAGATTTGTCAATTTTAGACATTCCTGCGGAAGAAACGCCATCAAAAGTTATTGTTCACGAAAACTTCATCAATTTTGATGATGCTCAGCTTGAAGAATTCTTTAATAAGCACGGTTTTGCGTTAGGTTTGGATGATTTGAAATTCATTCAGGAATATTTTAAATCGGAACAAAGAAATCCTACGGAAACGGAACTAAAAGTTTTAGACACGTATTGGAGTGACCACTGTCGTCACACGACTTTTGAAACGGAATTATCAAATATTGAATTTGAAGGACAGTTCAAACATACATTGGAAACGATTTTCAATGATTATATCGAAAAAAGAAAATTCTTAGGACGCGAATTGAAACCAATCTCTTTAATGGATCTGGCGACAGTTTGCGGAAGATATTTCCATAAAACAGGCAATTTGGAGAACTTGGTGGTTTCTGACGAAATCAACGCCTGTACAATCCAAATCGAAGCTGAATACGACGGTAAAAAAGAACCTTGGTATTTGTTATTCAAAAATGAAACACATAATCACCCGACGGAAATTGAGCCTTTTGGTGGGGCTTCAACGTGTTTGGGTGGTGCAATCAGAGATCCTTTGTCCGGACGTTCTTTCGTTTTCCAGGCGATGAGATTAACGGGTGCTGCGGATGTTCTGGAGCCTGTTGACCAAACTTTACCGGGGAAATTACCCCAAAAAACAATTACAAAACAGGCTGCAAACGGATATTCTTCTTATGGTAACCAAATCGGTTTGGCGACTACAATGGTTTCTGAAATCTATGATGAAGGCTACAAAGCAAAAAGAATGGAAGTTGGTTTCGTTGCCGGAGCGGTTCCTGTGGATTGGGTAAGACGTGAAAAGCCTGCAAATGGTGATTCTATCATCATTTTAGGAGGAGCAACCGGTCGTGACGGTGTTGGAGGAGCAAGCGGAAGTTCAAAAGAGCAGGACGAAACTTCTATCCATACGATGAGTTCTGAAGTTCAGAAAGGAAATGCGGTTGAAGAACGTAAAATCCAGAGATTATTCAGAAATCCTGAAGTAACGAGACTGATTAAAAAATCGAATGACTTCGGAGCTGGTGGTGTTTCTGTAGCGATTGGTGAAATTGCTGATTCTTTGGAAGTTAATCTGGATGTTTTACCTTTAAAATATGAAGGTTTGAACGGAACGGAACTGGCTATTTCCGAATCTCAGGAAAGAATGGCAGTTGTGGTTGAACCAAAAGATAAAGAAAAATTCATCAAGTTCTGTGAAGCTGAAAATATTGTAGCTGTTGAAGTGGCAAAAGTGACAGATTCTGGAAGAATGCAGATGTTCTGGAAAGGCGATAAAATTGTTGACCTTTCAAGAGAATTCTTAGATACGAACGGTTGTTCAAAAAGTCAGGAAGTTAAAATTACGCACCTGAATGAAGTAAAAGAAGAAACTCCGTCATTCAATGAGGAAAACTTTTTGAAAATTTTAGGAGATAAAAATGTTGCTTCTCAAAAAGGATTGCTGGAAATGTTCGATTCTTCTATCGGTGCGACTACGGTTGCGATGCCTTTAGGTGGAAAATACCAGCAGACTTTGATGGAAGGAAGTGTTCAGACATTACCGATCATCGGAGCAAAAGATATCGAAACAGTTTCTTTGGCAAGTTGGGGCTTTGATGCTGAAATTTCTAAACAGAACTCTTTGTTGGGAGCTTCTTATGCTGTCGTTGAAAGTGTTGCAAAAATCGTTGCGATGGGTGGCGATTATAAAAATATCAGATTCAGTTTCCAGGAATATTTTGAGAAATTAGGTCAGAACCCTGAAAAGTGGGGTAAACCTTTAGCTTCTTTGCTAGGAGCCTATGATGCTCAAATTAATTTTGGTTTAGCAGCGATTGGAGGTAAAGATTCAATGAGTGGAACGTATCAGGATCTGAATGTTCCGCCAACGTTGATTTCTTTCGCTTGTGCGAACGGAGAAAAGAAAAACATTATCTCTCCTGAATTTAAGAAGGCAGGAAATAAAGTGTATTTCTTCAATCATATCGCTCAGGAAAATGGACTTCCGAACTATGATGTTTTAAAAACTGTTTATGAATTTATTTTTGAAAACATAAAAGCTGGAAAAATCGTTTCAGTAAAAACGGTGAAAGAAGGAGGAGTTGCTGTTGCTTTAGCAAAAATGAGCTTTGGAAACAGATTAGGTGCTGAAATTAAAGTTGCTGAAAATTCTTTATTAGCGAAAAATATCGGAAGCTTAATCATCGAATCTAAGGAAGAATTGAGCTCTGTAAATCTTCAATTAATAGGAAAAGTTGTTGCAGACGAAGTTTTAACGATCAACAATCAACCAACAACCATTAACAAACTTTTGGCTGCAAACACAAATACATTTGAGAATCTTTTCCCAACGATTGAAAAAGAAAAAATCACGGTTGTAATTGATGAAAAATTAAACTCGATCAACCCAAGAAATATTATCATCAAAAAACACGGAATCGCTCAGCCGAAAGTATTTGCACCGGTTTTCCCGGGAACAAACTGTGAATATGATACACTGAACGCTTTCGCAAAAGAAGGAGCTGTTACAAGCAGCCTGCCTTTAATCAATATCAATCACCAGTTATTGGATGAAAGTATTGATGCTTGGGTAGAAGAAATTAAAACTTCTCAGATTTTGGCTTTCTCAGGAGGTTTTTCAGCAGGTGACGAGCCGGATGGTTCTGCAAAATTCATCGTTAACGTTTTGAAAAACGAAAAAATGAGAAATGCAGTTCACGAATTACTAGATAGAGACGGAATGATCATCGGGATCTGTAACGGTTTCCAGGCATTGGTGAAATCAGGATTGTTACCTTACGGAAGAATCAAAGATCTGGATGAAAATTCTCCGACTTTGGCTCACAACGCCATCAGAAGACACATTTCTCAGATGGTAAACGTAAGAGTTGTGAATGACGAATCGCCTTGGTTAAAAGGAATGAAAGATCAGGTGTTCACGATTCCGATTTCTCACGGGGAAGGTCGTTTTATGGCTTCGGAAGCGGAAATTCAAAAGCTGTATGAAAACGGACAGATTGCAACCCAATATTTAGATTTAGAAGGAAATATCGCTCACGGAATGCCGTTCAATCCAAATAACTCATTGTTCGGAATTGAAGGAATTACGAGTCCGGATGGAAAAATATTCGGTAGAATGGGACACCCTGAACGTTTTGCAGAAGGTTTAATGAAAAATATTCCGACTGCGAATTATCATAATATCTTCAAAAATGGAGTGGAGTATTTTAAGTAAGCTTTAAGTTTAGTTACTCAAATAACAATAAAAGGAAAATGACTGTCATTATTGGCAGTCATTTTTTTTGACAAATTGCAACATTTTTTCAATTCCCGCATCTTAATGATAGCAAGACCATCACAAACTATTATATGAAACTTAAATTATTATTAAGCTTATTTGCATTCAGTTCTATTGCAATATTTTCACAATCTTATAAAATAATCTACGATTTTAAATGGAAAACCGAAGAACATTCAAAAGATTATAACTCTGAGTTAACCGTTCTTTTAAAAAATGATGAGAAATCTTATTTCGAATCATTGGCAAAATTTAAGTATGATTCAATAAAAACAAAACTGGTAAAGCAGGGAAGCAGAAGTTTTCCGGCACCCAAACAGCAATGGAAACTACAGACTTTAATTTTTAAAGATTTAAAATCTCAAACAACAATTACTGAAGAAAACTTTTTCGATAAAGTTTATTTGACAACCTATCGTTGTAAACCCACCTGGAAAATCCTTCAGGAAAAAAGCAAGGTGCTTAATTATAATGTACAAAAAGCTGAGGCTGATTTTGGGGGAAGAAAATGGTTTGCCTGGTTTACCAATGAGATACCTATCAGTGACGGACCTTATAAATTTTACGGATTGCCCGGACTGATCCTGAAAATATCTGATTCGGAAGAGAATTTTATTTTCGAAATCAAAGGACTTACCAAAGAACAATATAATATTGAAGGACGCAATGCTTACGATTCCAAAGTCAACCTCACGCCTAAAAAATGGGACGTATTTTGGAAGAAATATCGCGAAGACCCATCGATGATTTTTGCTAATCTCAATTCTCCGAATAACACTTTTACTTATGTTTATAACGGCTTAAGTGTAGACAGTAAAGAAGCTAAAGAGATTTACAACAAGACCGAAAAAGAAAAAATCGATATTTTTAAAATTCCTATTGAAACCAAATCGTGTGAACATTAATTAAAAAATCAGAAAAAATATAAAAAACTGCAACATTTGGAATTGGTTTGCGTCTATTATATAGAACCATAAAAAAACGAATAACCTTTTGAAGACAAAAACAGAAAATATCAGTGACAAAGAATTGTTGGAGCGATGCAGTTCCGGAGACAATTCGGGGTATTCTCTACTCTATCATCGTTATTCTAAGGCTGTTTTCAATTCCATTTATCGTATCGTCAATGACAGAGAAGATGCGGAAGATATTCTTCAGGAGGTTTTTTTGAAAGCATTTTCTGAAATCAAATCTCTGAAAAATGTAGAAAGTTTCGGAGGTTGGATTAAGCGAATCGCCATCAATCAATCGCTCAATTATCTTCGGAAAAACAAAATCTATTTTACTGAAATTGAAGATGATAAAATATTGGACATAGAAGATGACGAGTTGGAAGCCAAGTTGGCTATGGAATCTCGTGTAAAAGAGCTTCAAAATATTATTGCAGGATTTCCTTTGCAGACCAGAACAATTATTAACCTTTATCTGTTCGAGGAAATGCCACAGGAAGAAATAGCAAAAGTTTTAAATATTCCGCACGGAACAGTAAGAAGTTATTACCATCGTGCCAAAAAGAAAATTTTTGAGAAATTAAATCCAAAACACTACAATGAAAGATTCGCTTAAAAAATATATTAATGACCATCGAGATGAATTCGACACTCTCGAAGTTCCTGATCAAATGTTTGATAAAATAATGTCCAAATTGGATAGTCCCACTCCATCTGTTGCAAAAACAGGTAAGATATTTTCTTTGAAAAATTGGGCTATTGCAGCTTCTGTTACAATCATATTAAGCTTAGGAATCTTTAACTTCTGGCAAGAAAAAGAAATCGATAAAACTGCTCTTGCAATAAAACAAACTCCTGAAAAAGAAGATGACATTCTAGATAATATTTCAATTCCTGAAAACAAATCAGAAATATCAAAAAAACAGACGGAATTAAAACAAAACACTACAAAAGTTCTTGCAAATAACAAATCTAATTATCCAAAAAAATCGATAAAAAACCAAGACTTTGTTTCGGATCATCGTATTGAAGATAAAAATTATTTTGATAAAACAAACGCAATAGAACTGATGGATAATCAATTTTCTGCCAGTTCCAGATTGCAAGGGATTGCTTTGATAAAAAATTTACCAGATTATGATGCAAAATTAATCGATTTGCTTTCCGAAAAAGCGATCTCAGACGAAAATACGAATGTAAGATTGGCAGCAGTTTCGGCTTTGGAAGCACAACAAAAAAATCCTGTCATAAAAGATAAAATTCAACAAATTTTTGTTCAACAAAATGACCCGATGGTTCAGAAAGAATTGATTTCTTTTTTGGCTGAAAAACAGCCATCAGAGTTGGATTCTGAAGTTCATACAAAACTTTTAGCACTCGTTAAAGATCCAACAACAGTAGATTTTGTGAAAGACGAAGCCTATTCTGTAATAATGAAATTTTAAAAGCTTTTAAATAAATAAACCCAATAAATTATTAACAAATTAAACATTATGAAAAAGATATATTTAATCATATTTGCTTTGATGACAATTTCCTTCCAAGCGCAGGAAAATACAAACCAAGCAAATACAACAAAAGAAAATTCGAAGACATATAAAGTCAATAAAAATAAAGGAAAACTACTCATTAATCTGGGAAAAGTAACAGTTGAAGGTTACAAAGGCAATGAAATCATTTTCTCTTTGGAAGGTAAAATGCCCATAGAAGACAAACGTGCAGAAGGCCTGCAGGTAGTGAATGCTTTAGGACTTACAGACAACACCGGACTAGGAATCAATGTTTCTGAAAAAGACGGCATTTTGGAAGTAAATCCCTTGAAAAAGATTTCGTCGCCATCGATTAAAATATTAGTTCCGGAGAATGTGATTGTTTCGTTTAAACATCAATCTCAATATGGAGAAAATATTGTTTTTAGAAATATGCAAAATGAGATTGAAATCGCGTCTACTTACAATAATATCCAGTTAGAAAATATTACAGGGCCTGCAACGGTGAAATCTATCTATGGAAATGTGGAAGCGGTTTTCAGCCAAAATGTAAAAGGTCCTTTATCCATTATTTCGGTTCACGGGCATACAGATGTCAGCCTTCCAAAATCTGTAAAAGCCAACCTAAAAGCAACAACTTCTTATGGCGAAATCTACATTTCCCCAGATTTTAAAATTGAGCAAGAGAAGAAAACAGAGGACGACTTGATTAAGTATGGCAATGATCTTATCGGGAAAGTGAATGGCGGTGGAACCGATATAGAAGTTCGTTCAGATTACAGTAAAATTTATTTGAGAGCGAAATGAAAAGGCTAATCATTTTTGTAATGGTTTACGTTTTCGGAATCATTACTGCACAAACAACGATTAACAGAAGTTTTGCTACGACTAAAAATCAAAATATCTCCTTGAAATTCGATTATCCTCAATTGATTAAAATCAGCACTTGGGACAAAGATGAAATTCAGATTTTGGGAACTGTCAATATCAATGATAATGAAAACAATGATGCTTTTCAAATCAAAGAATCGAAGGAAGGAAATGCTCTTGTTATCGAAGGAAACGTTTCTGAAATGGATAAAATACCGCATCGGATAACAGTTCACAAGGGAAATGAGAAATTAACTTTTAAATCCAAAGAAGATTATCAACAATATTCTAAAGCCAACGGAGTAACTTTCAACACGATGTCCAAAGGAGTTGATATCAATATTGAATTGGAAATCAAAGTTCCGAAATCTCTCAAAACCCAGATAGAAGCAAAATACGGTTTGGTAGAAGTTAAAAACTTCGGTGGAGAAATCAATGTTAATGCGCCTTATGGCGGTATTGATGCTACGATTGCAGAAAGAAATACAGGAAAGCTTTCGGCAGAAACATATTTTGGGCAAATCTATTCTAATTTGGATGCTAAATTTGGCGGAAAAGATTCGGATGATTTTCATACCTTAGTGAGTACAACGTTGGGAAACGGACCACAATACAGTCTTGAATCCAAATACGGAAATATCTATCTAAGGAAATAATTAAATGAAAAACGAAATCAATAATAAAAAAATGACTGTCATCAATGGCAGTCATTTTTCGAATATGGAAGGTTTCTACGAGGAAGTTTCCCAGCTTTTTATGAAAGATGAAGATTGGAAAGTCGGGACATTGGACGGTTTTGATGATGTTTTATATGGATTTCGCGGCGAAATTATCTGGAAAAATTCCCAAAAGTCGAGAGAAGATTTAGGCTTTGATTCAACCAAAGAATTCTACGAAAATAAAATTCAAATCGGAAAACCTTTCAACGTAGAATTAATTCAGCAAAAACTGGATGAATTGATCGATGGAAAAGGGCAAACTTTATTCGAAATTTTAATTGAAATTATTAGGTCGCATCAAAACATCAATCTGACATTAGCATAAAAGACAGCAAAATAACTATCAAATTAGTAACTATTTTCATTTAGCACAATCTTTGAATTATTCCGAAAAATTCAAGTTTATGAGTGCGGTTAATGTAAAAACGATATTGCTTAAAATATTAAAATGGTTGGGAATTACCATCGCTTCTATCCTATTTTTAATGTTCATCATCCCGATTTTATTTCCGGGAACTATTTCCCAACAGGTTAAGATTTTTGCGAACAAGCATCTAGCCGGAGAATTGGATTATAAGAAAACGCATCTTACTTTTTTCCGTCACTTCCCTTCTCTCACGGTTTCCGTAGACGATTTTATCCTGAAAGGCTCGAAACCATTTGAGCAAGATACATTGCTAGCAGCAAAAGATGTTTCTGTAGGAATCAATCTGAAGAATCTGATTTTTGATAGAGAAGTTAAAATCGATGAAATCTACGTCAATGATGCAACAGCCAATGTTTTTGTCAATTCTAAAGGTGAAGCCAACTATAACGTTTACATTTCCAAACCATCTGAGAAACCAAGAGATACAACCGGAGCCGGAGCTTCTGTCAAATTAGATTTAATCAAACTGAAAAACTGGAATATCAAATATAATGACCACGCAGCCAACGTTTTGGTCAACGCTAAAGGACTTAATTATACAGGAAAAGGTGGATTGAGCGAAGATATTTTTGATTTGGAAACCGATTTGGATATTGATAAAGTTGATTTTGCTCTGAACAGAATCTGGTATGCACAGCAGAAAACATTGCACGCAGATTTGATTACGAGAATCAACACCAATGCGTTAACTTTTGTATTGAGAAAAAATGAGCTCAGAATCAATGAACTTCCTTTAAAATTCACAGGTTTTGTGAGTATTTTGAAGGATGGATATAATCTTAATATAAATGCGGCTTCTGAGAAAACGACGATTCGGGATATGATTTCGGTTTTGCCTCCTCAATATCTGGATTGGGCAAAAGACACAAAAATTGAGGGAAACAGCGATTTGTTTTTCAGTTTGAAAGGTCGATTCAGTGAGCCAAAAAATTTGAAGCCAGATTTGAAGGCAAGTTTGAAAGTCAATAATGGTTTCGTTTCCAATAGCAACGCACCGGTTCCGATGAATAATCTTAATATGGATTTGAATGTCGATTTACCTTCGTTGGATACCGAAAAACTACTACTCGATTTGAGAACTTTGAGTTTTGATTTAGGCAAAAACAACAGCTTCCGGGCAGTCGTGAAAACGCAGGGATTGAACGAAATGAAAGTTAATGCCAACATCAAAGGTGCGGTTGATTTGGCAACTCTGGATGCAGCTTTGGGATTGAAAGATATTGAACTGAAAGGTCTTATGAATACGGATATTCAGTCGAATGGAATTTTCAGTTTGGATAAAAAATTATTTCCAAAAACGAAAGGTTATTTTAACCTGAAAAATGGCTGGCTGAAAACGAAATATTATCCAAATCCAATTCAGAACATCAATATTTTAGCGAATATCCATAACACCGACGGAACTTTCAAAAGTCTGGGTGTGAAGCTCGACCCTTTTAAATTTGATTTTGAAGGCAATCCGGTTTTCGTGAATGCAAATTTGCAGGATTTCGAAGATTTATTATACAAAGTCAGAGCAAAAGGAACATTGAATGTTGGCAGAATCTACAAAGTTTTCAAAAAAGAAGGTTTGGACATCAGCGGATTGATTATGGCAGATTTATCACTCAACGGACGACAAAGTTATGCGACAACCGGACAATACAGCAAGCTTGATAACAGAGGAAATCTCATCTTAAAAAATATAAAAGCTACAACCGAATATCTTCCGAAATCATTCTATATCAAAGAAGGTAATTTCGAATTTGAGAATGAGAAAATGTGGTTCAGAAAATTCTATGGTAACTACGGAAAATCCGACTATTCGCTCAATGGATATTTATTGAATACCATCAATTATTTCATTGAAAGAAAAGGAACCTTACACGGTAGATTCCATCTTAAATCCAATTATATTTTGGTGGATGAATTTATGGCGCTGAAAGAAGGTGATAATACAGACAAATCCCTTGCAGTAACCTATGCGAAGGAAGAGCACCCAAAAAGTAGTGGTGTTGTAATTGTCCCGACCAATCTAGACGTTTCTTTGGAAGCTAATGCCAAAAAAGTTGAGTTCAAAGGACTTGGATTGAACAACCTTGCAGGCTTGGCTTCGGTAACGAAAGGCGAAATTTATCTTAAAAATACAACATTTGATATCATCGGAAGCCGAATGGGAATCGATGCAAGATACCAGAATGAATCTCCCATTACTGCCAATTATGACGTAGCCTTGAAAGTCGATAATTTTGATGTTCAAAGGGCTTACAAAGAAATTGATATGGTGCGTGAAATGGCGACTGCTGCGAAAGATGTGAAAGGAATTGTATCTCTGGATTACAAACTGAAAGGCGATTTTGATGGCAATATGAAACCTATCTATCCATCATTGGAAGGTGGTGGAAATGTCAACTTAAAAGATGTAGAAGTCAAAAACCTAAAAATGCTTTCGGTAGTCGGAGACAATATTGGCGCCAATGCTTTTGATAATCCTGATATGAAAGGTGTGGATATCAAGACGAGCATCAACAATAATCTGATTCACGTGGAGCCGTTTACCTTTAAAGTTTCTGTTCTGAGACCGACGATTAGCGGAACTACAAGTTTCAATGGTCTATTGGATTTCAGAGTTAGAGTTGGTTTACCGCCAGGCGGATGGATTGGTTTCCCGATTGTTGTAACCGGAACACACGAGAAACCGAAAATCAAAATCTTCAGCAAAACCGGACAAGGGATTGTAGAAGCTTTATATAATACCAAATCTAACAAGGTTATCCGTGAAGAAAAACGAGCCGAGAAAAAATCCCGAGCACAACAACGAAAAGAAAAACACGCTCAGGAAAAGAAAGCCGAAAACGCAGAAAAGCAGATTGACAAAGATTTGAAGAAGAAATAAAAGGAAAGCTCCAATTGATTTGGAGCTTTTGTTTTAAATAAAAATATAATTATCTATTTAATAACTATTCTTTTTCAACTTTTGTTCTAAAATAACCATTCCCATAAACAAGTATTTTTTTTGGTGCAAAATCATTGTTCTCTATTACAAAATCGATTTTTCCATAGATACTATCTCCGACATTATAAAATCTTTTATCAAAAGTTAAATCTTGTTTTAAAATTCTGTATTGCGGTTGTCTATTGTTATCAGGCACCACATCAGTAAATGAATATGGCTCTAGGTTAAATCTTCCATATAAATAATCAATTTCATATCCTCCACCACTAAATCCTGAACTATATCCTATACTGACTTTTATTTTCCCATCCCTTTTTACAGCTCTGCAATTATTAAACCCGGCAAGTTTTAATTCTTCTGCAGTTTTAGGCTTCTTACCTGCATAAAATAATACTGTGGAACTCTTCTTCCTTGATATTGAGTCATAAATCTCTGTTCCATTTATAATTTCTTTTTGCAAATCCATTACTCGAAATATTTTTTCGTTTTTAATATTGGAATCAATTTTCGCAGGTATCAATTTTGAGTAAGTGTTGAAGTGAAAATATAAACCAAAACCTATAATAAATAGGATTATAAAAAATATGAGCCATTTTAATATTTTCATTTGCATAATGTTATTGTCATTAATAAGTAGTTTAAGTTGAATCTATAAAATCACTTTACTAATAAAAATAATAATATTTTCAACATCAATCTAAAAAAATAAAACTCATTTCATTATAAAACCACCCTCAACCGCTTCCGAAGCGGCAAAAGCAGGTTACTCAAGTGGTCGCAACTGGTTCAGAACCACCTGTAGCCACTTCAATAACTGGTTGCAGGCGGTTACCCAAGTAGTCTCGGGCGGTTGAGAACCACCCAAAGGTGGTTAGGTAAGTGGGTGTGACCAGTTGTACAACCAGTCTCAGGTACTTCGAGACCGGTTGCAACCATTTCACAACCGGGCAAAGGGTGGTTCGGAACCAGGGGTACCCCCCTCCTGAACCACCCCCTACAGAATATTGACTTTATCAAAATGATGAGTATTGATGAGCATTGCAGAGATTTTCCTTGAATTTTCTAATTTGAAAATGCAAGTAATCAAAAAATGAATTATTTGTTAACAAAATTTTTTGGTAATTCAGGAAAAGCTTTATTTTTAGGCAAAACAAAAATAATGTCATATTACCCGTTAACAAGCATACCAGATTACTATTCAATAGACGCTCTTTTGACCGAAGAACACAAGCTTATCCGCGATTCTGTAAGAAGCTGGGTGGAGAGTTTTGTAATGCCACAGATAGATGAAGCGGCACAAAATCATACGGATATCCCCGGATTGATGAAAGAATTGGGAAATATCGGTGCGCTTGGTCCATACATTCCGGAAGAATATGGCGGTCCGGGACTTGACCAAATCTCTTATGGACTCATAATGCAGGAATTGGAAAGAGGTGATTCGGCGGTTCGTTCTGCGGCTTCTGTTCAGTCTTCTTTAGTAATGTTTCCTATTTTCGAATACGGTTCAGAGAAGCAAAAAAGAAAATACCTCCCGAAGTTGGCTTCCGGTGATTTGATTGGATGTTTTGGTTTGACAGAGCCTAACCACGGCTCCGACCCTTCTTCTATGGAATCCAAATTCACAGACCAAGGCGACCACTACCTTTTAAATGGTGCCAAGATGTGGATTACCAACTCTCCTGTTGCAGACATCGCTGTAGTGTGGGCAAAAGGCGAAGACGGAAAAGTAAGAGGAATGATTCTTGAAAGAGGAATGGAGGGCTTTACTACACCAACTACTCATAACAAATGGAGTCTTAGAGCATCAAAAACCGGAGAACTGGTTTTCAATAATGTGAGAGTTCCTAAGGAAAATCTACTTCCTAATATTGAAGGTTTGAAAGGACCTTTATCTTGTCTTAACTCAGCGAGATACGGCATTTCTTGGGGTGTCATTGGTGCTGCGATTGACTGTTATTGTACCGCTGTTCAATATACGAAGGAGAGAAAACAATTCGGGAAACCGATTGCTTCTTTCCAGCTTCAGCAAAAGAAATTAGCGGAATTTTTAACTGAAATTACCAAAGCGCAATTGCTTTGCCTACAGTTAGGAAATCTAAAAAATGCGCATAAAGCATCGCCAGCACAAATCTCTATGGCGAAAAGAAATAATGTAAAAATGGCGATTGATATTGCCAGAGAATCCCGTCAAATGTTGGGCGGAATGGGAATAATGGGAGAATTCCCGATTATGCGCCACGCTGCGAACCTGGAATCGGTTATTACTTACGAAGGAACGCACGACATTCATCTTTTGATTACAGGGATGGATATTACCGGCATCAATGCCTTTGGATAAGACCAAATCAATCTTATATATTTTTAACAAAACCTGCGGAATATTTTCGCAGGTTTTTTCGTTCAGATGTAAACTACAAAAGCCACAAAAGATTTATTGTTTGTATTTGTGATTTAAAAAAACTTAATATGAAAAAATACTTCGTCATTCTATTCTTCGTTTCCATCACTATTTTTGGACAAAATTTTCAAACCAAACTCTCCAATGCTGCTATTAATCTGACTAAAGACAAAGTCGTTTATGACCCTACTTATTTTAATATTAAATACCCGAATGGCGATGTTCCTGCAGGGAAAGGTGTTTGTACAGATGTTGTCATCAGAGCTTACAGAGAATTGGGAATCGATTTGCAGAAGGAAGTTCACGAAGATATGGCAAAGAATTTCTCCAAATATCCAAAGAAATGGGGATTGAAAAGACCTGATACCAATATCGATCACAGGCGTGTTCCGAATCTGATGGTTTTCTTTTCGAGATTTGGGAAAGTAAAGCCTATTACAAATGATGCAAAAGATTATGTTCCGGGCGATATTGTAACCTGGGATTTACCTAAAAATCTGACACATATCGGAATTGTTGTCAATAAAAAATCAGCCGATGGCAAACGATATTTAATTTCTCATAATATCGGAGCTGGGCAGGTTTTACAGGATTGTCTTTTTGATTGGACGATTACGGGGCATTATCAATATTCTAAGTAGAAGATATTGAACCACAAAAGTCACAAAAGACATTACTATTATGGATATTAAAAAAGAACAAAAAAGAGTTTATAACCGCTACTTATTTTATCTTTTTGTTAATCTAAAAAACTTTTGTGACTTTTGTGGTTTATAAATATTTATAATGAAAAGGATTTCCCAATTTTTATTTCTAGTTTTTTGTCTAATATTTCAAGCTCAAAACCTTAAAATCATTCAGAAACCGATTGATTATTCCAAAGAAAGAATGAAGCTGAGTCTGGATTATATGAAAGACCATCACAATTTAATCCAGAAAACCCCGAATATCATACCGAAAATCATTGTTCTGCATTACACGGCTGGTGGAACGATTGAGTCGAATTTCAGATACTTCAGCAATTTATATCTAGAGAATCAACGAGCAACGCTTAAGAAACAAAGTTCTCTCAATGTTTCTGCTCATTTTCTGGTTGACAGAGACGGAACGGTTTATCAATTGGTTGACCCGGAATTGTTTGCAAGACATACGATTGGATTGAATTATTGCGCCATCGGTATAGAAAATATCGGAAGTAAATCTCAACCTTTGACCGATAAGCAAGTTGAAGCCAATACAGAATTAGTCAAATATCTTGCAAAAAAATATCCGATTGAATATCTCATCGGGCATTCGGAATATGGTGTTTTTAGGAATTCTAAACTTTGGAAAGAAACGGATTCTAAATATTTTACAGGGAAAGAAGACCCGGGTTCTGATTTTATGAAAAAAGTAAGAGCAAAAGTAACTGATTTGAAACTGAAAAGCCAACCTTAATTAATTTTAGTCTCGCTGATTAAGCAAATTTAGCAGATTCATTTTATCCGCTAAATCAATAGAATCTGCGAGAAATTATTTAACTACCAACTCACCTTCTCTTTTTCCTCAAATGGAATTTCAGGATTCAGAATTTCAAAAATTAGGTTTCTGATAGAATCTTCCACTTCAGAATCTTCGATGTCAATAAAGTTAAGTTTTTGTGGACCATTATTGACTTCTGCAAAAGACCAGATTGCCGTTTCGATATTATCAGGATTGATGTTCAAAACATTTTTGATACAATATTTATAAATCGAAAGCTGCAAAGCCTGCTTGTAATCGTCTCGGAAAAATAATTCCGGCAGTTTTTCTTCTTTGTTTTTACCAAGATTAATTGTTAAATTTTTCGGTTTTGCCGTTTTATAATCAATCACTCTTGTAATTCCGTCCAATCTATCGATTCTGTCGATAAACCCATAAAAACTGATCTTGTCAGTTCTAATTTCATCAAGGTAAAAATCACAGTTGATTTCTTTCTCCAAATCCAGAATCTCCAAAGCAGAACCATTTTTCACCAACTCCAAATCATATTCTACAATATTGCGCACTACCCTTTTAGCAATTTCTTTGTGGATATAATTCATTCCGCGATTATAGAATTCCGGCTGGTGTTTCAGCTTCTCAATCGCAAAGTCAATCGCTGAATCTGTTTGTTGAAGTAAACTTTCTAAATCATTAACTAATAATAATTTATTCTTTATTGGTTCGTGCAAAAATTGCAAAGCATAATGAACTAGGTTTCCATAATTTCTTTGGGATAATTCCTCTTCAATTTCGTTGGTTTCTCTGGTTTTGAGAAGATTATTAAGATAGAAATCAATCGGATTATAAAGATAAGTCACAAGATGCGAAGGCGAAACTCGGTTTTTCCATTCGTTCAGAAGTCGCATTACTTCGTCGTTTTTATCGATTTTCATCAGCTCCTGAGCAATTGGTTCCGAGGAATTTTCGATAATAATATGTTCGATATTGTGCGGACTTTCCATTTCCAATTGGGTGATAAAACGACTTTTTTCGCCTGTATTAACACCAGAACTCAATGCATTATAAAGCAAATGCACATTTTCCGAATTCTGAATCAATCGGTAAAAGTGATAAGCATAAATACTGTCATTTTCAAGAAAAGTATTTAAACCAAAATTCTTGCGAACATCAAATGGAATGTAGGTATTTTGTGTATTTCCTAATGGTAATTTTCCTTCGTTGACGGATAACAATATTATATTCTTGAAGTTCAAAAGACGCGTCTCCAAAAGTCCCATAATCTGGAATCCAGCCAACGGTTCTCCCACAAAATCAATACTTTCTGAATTAACCAATTGATTAATGAGAACTTCCAAAGTTTCTATTTTAACATCAATCTGATAAGGTAATAATTGATTTTTGATGATTTTGAAAACATTCTCAAACAACGCAATATTCTCATACTGAATATCATCCAATTCTTTGAATTTGAGCTCGTAACAGAACTTAATCAACAGATCTAAAAACGTTTGATAGTTTTCCGGTTTTTGTAAAAGCTGAAAATAACTGAGATTTCCAAGTAATTCCTGTAACAAAGTTTTAGAAATATAAACGATGTTTCTTTCTTCTATTGCGAAGATAAAATTTCGGATAATTTCAGAATCTTTTTCGTCATTTGGTAATTCTTCCAAGATTGGTAAAACATCGGCGTAATAATAACTAGATGATTTTTTTTCCTGCTGTTTCTGAAGATAAAACAGTTTCTTCATAGCATTACTGAAAGATAGATTCTTCAACGGAAATCCCATCGTAATATTCACGCTTTCAATAGCATTTAAACTGTCTAAAACGGCTGGCAAAAGATTTTCATCCAATAGGACCAAAGCTGTTTCTGATAATTCGTTTTTTGGAATTTTTTTTAGGATTTCAGGAAGGAATTTGGCTTGGACAATATTTCCCGAAACTTCGTAGGTTTTGATTTTTTTTGGTTGTGAAAATTGATTTTCAATCCATTTGAAATTTCTACTGTCATTAAATTCTTTCCACTTCAAAGTTTCTCTCAAAAACTTTCCGGATTCCTGTCTTTCGTCATCAATATAATATTGATCGGCTTGAAAATAAGTTTCGGCTTTGTTCCATTGCAAAAGCCGTCTTATCAATTGCTCTTCCACTCTTGACAACGCATTGAATCCACAAAAAAGAAATTGCCGATTGGTTTGTTTGGCAAAATTTTCAATTCCGGAAAAAGCATCTTGATATAACATTCCGGAAGTAGCGAGATTTTCTTTTTTCAATTCTGATTTCAGAAGTGGCAGAAACTCGTTCATTTTTCGCCAGAAATTAAGGTTTCGTTTTCTTGGATTGTCATCTTCGCCGAGATTTTCTCCCCAGTTTTTGATGCGTTCTTCGTCCAGCATCCAAAGCAGAATTTTCTGGTCGTCGTCAGAAAACTTCATCATATCATCCCAATCTTTCTGCAAAGTCGGAAACCATTTCAGAAACCCTGAAAAATCTTCGGAAGCATCAATTTTATTATAAATACGAAATGCGAATAGCCAAAGCGCAATGCCTTTGATTTCTACATTTTCTGATAATTCTGCGATGAGTTCGTCTATAGTGACAAAGTTGGGTAATAGCCCTTGGTAATGCTTTTCTTTCAGAATTCTTTTGATGAAAACCATTGGTCTTTTTCCGGGAAGAACAATATCGAGCTCGGAAATGTCCTGATGGTTTTCTAATAATTCTGAAATAATCTTCTGAAGAAACTGCATTTTATATAATTGATGAATTATAATTGATAAAAGCTAATTGATGATGGATTGAAAATAATCATACAAATCTTATAAAAAAGCCTTTAAAAACTTAAAGGCTCAATTTAATTCTTTTTTTGTTGACTTGAAGTATATTTTAAACGCAAAGTCCGCAAAGATTTTTTTGAAATTTTAAAAATATTTTTAAGTTCGCAAAGACGCTTTGCTCATCAAAGAATGATAAATTTGTTGTTAATTTCTTTTTGATTTCAAAACTTTATTTGGGTGACAAATGCCTTAGCCCCGATTGCAACGGCATCCTTTTTTGTTATTGCGATGGTTGAATGGTTCAACAGATTGCTTCACTTCGTTCGCAATGACAAAAAAGATATAGTGGAAAGCGGGATTAAGCTCTTGAAATAATTACTCTACAACCACTTTTTTCTCAAAGAATGTGTTGGCTCCGGCTGTGTCTTTTCCAGTCCAGAATTTGAACGTGTAAGTTCCTGTTTTTACAGGTTTGAAGTTGATTCGACTGCCATCTACATAGGTTCCGTCGCCACAAACGTCATTGGTTTTGTAAGCAAAATTGGCGATTGTGCGGACAGAATCGTTGGTATAATTGTAATCATAACTGTAAATGCCTTCACATGTTTTTTTGAATGTAGAATATGCGAGAATCTCCTGCGTAACACCTAACGACATTGTGTCCATCGGGATTTTCACACTGTCTATTTTGGTTGGGAAAACCTCTTCAATCTGGCTGTAATCATCATTGTCCTTACAGGAAACTGCCAATGCTGAAAATCCTATTAAAGCTGATAAAATAAATACTTTCTTCATAATCGTTTCTTATTTTAGTTATTGAAATTGCCTTTTGAGAGATAAACTACTTTTTTTGTATCAAAAAACTCGCCATCGAAATAATTTTTCAAACTAAAAATTTCGCATTTCAATCCTGCCAATTCTTCTGCTAAGTCGCCACCTTTTAAGTAAAGAACACCGTTGTGTTTTGGATTGAATTGGTCTTTTTCAAATTTCCCTCTCAGCCAAGTCAGGAAAACCGGCATTTGAGTCACTGCTCTGCTGACTACGAAATGGAATTTTTCTTTCAATTGCTCCGCTCTCATATGATGAGCTGTTACGTTTTTCAGACCAAGACTTTCCGCCACCCCTTTTACCACGGTAATTTTTTTTCCGATACTATCTACTAAAGTGAATTGAACATTCGGGAAAAGAATTGCCAGCGGAATTCCTGGAAAACCGCCGCCGGTTCCGATATCCAAAACCTTAGTTCCATCTGCAAACTCCATCACTTTCGCAATTCCTAAAGAATGTAGAATATGCTTCTCATAGAGACTGTCTGTGTCTTTTCTGGAAATGACGTTGATTTTCTCATTCCAATCTTTGTACAAAACTTCTAGTTCTGCAAATTGATTTTTTTGTTCGTTGGTAATATTCGGGAAATATTGTAAAATTAATTCTAAAGACATAAGGCGAAATTATGAAAAGATTTGTTAATATTAATTATAAATAAAAAAACCATCAAAAATTAATCTGATGGTTCTTAAATTTCAAAGTTTTAAGTGTTTATTTTAAAACTTTTTTGGTCATCGTTGTATTTCTAGAATTCACTTTTATAATGTACATCCCTTCTGGAAGGTTTGTCTTATTAATTAAAACTTCTTTCTTTGCATTTTTTGTGTTATATAATAATCTTCCAACAGAATCATAAAGACTTACTTCGTCTATATTATCATCCGACTTCACGATAAAATTCTGAGTATCTTTTGAAATGATGATTCCTTTTTTGGCTGTATTATCTGTTCCTAATGTTTCCAAAGATTTGTAAACCACTTCAAATCTATCTTCGTATTGTCCAGCATTGGTATTGAAAACGTATCCGTTATCTGTAATGTTGATGACTTTATTCAGATATTTATCTTTCAAATAAACCGCTTGATTTGTGTTGAAAATCCCATCTCTGTCTGTTAATGAAATCGTATAATTTCCAGATACAGAGGCTTTGAAACCTAATTTTGCAACATCTTCTGTATTGAAATTAGAATCCTTTGCCTGGATTGCTAACTTGTGGCTGTCTAATACACTCCAGAAAGAATCGTTTCCGATTGCTAAAAGATCTGCATCATAATCGCTATCAAAACCATTGGTTGCATTATTGATATATCCAATCAAAATCTCGTTGTTAATATCTGTTGGCGATTTGAACTCTAACCAAAATCTGTTTTTCTGAACAGCTGTTTTATTGTAGTAATTGGCAATATCAGAATTTCTCATCGAATTTTTGAATACCAAAGGTTGGTTTTTACCAGCTGGCTTTGCTTGAATGATAAATCCTTGACCTACAGAAATATTACCATTTGGTTTTCCGTTATTCGATCCATAATATGTTGCGGATGTTCCTCCAACTACTGTAGCAATCGCATAATTGTTACCACTGTAATTACTGCTTTGTTGAGAGATGATTTGTCCATCATTGTTGGTCCAGAAATATCCGATACCATAAATCTTAGAGCTATTTTCTGCAAAGAACTCATCAAAACTAATATTAGAAGGATAAGGATTTCCAACCATATTGTAACCGTGTTGTGCATTGGTATATTTCAAATTATAAGTTGCTACATCTCCGTTTTGAGGCGTTCCTACAAACTCGAATTTAGAAGTTGGAGAAGTTACCGTTACAGTTTCCGGGAAACTGTTTTTTCCTCTAATCGCATATCCTCTTGCTGGCTGAAATACAGATGAAGAATTCAGTGTAATATCGTTAGCAATAGTTGTTACGAAATAGTCATTAGCTTCATTATAAACATAAAATCTGTTCCAAGGTGTTCCAGTTCCTGTTGTTGAAGCTTGGTTGTAACCATCTGAAAACTGGTAAAGATTCTGACCAATTACAGGTGTTGACCAATAATTATATCCCATTTTTGGAATAATCGCTGATTTTTTAACAGTTACATTTCCTACATTTGAAGCATTACCTACTTGTAAAAGATTAGCATCGTGCTCTACAGTGAATGAGTTAGTTGCAGTATTATTATTTGCAATCTGACCATTAACTGTGATAAATCCTCCTGTTTTAACCGTCAATGTTCCTCCAGCGTTGATTGTTAAATTTTGACTTTCAAAGTTTCCGTAAACTGTTGTATCATAATTGGTATCAATAATAGCATTTTTGGTTGCTGTTGGTACACCGTTACTCCAATGCGGGTTGGAGGCGTTTTGCCAGATTGTATCGTTAGATGCAAATATATAATTGTAGTATATACCTCCAATCTCAGGACCTGAACCACCAGGAAGATATTGGAAAACATACTGCATATAACTTGTATTATAGAAATATAATCTGATATACAGTTTCTCGTTAGGTCCAACTTTCAATCCATCAGCAAAATTAGAAGTATTCAAAGTATATGCATTTGTAACTGTGCCAGTTTTAAGCACTGAATAATCAGAAAAATCCGCACTCTTAGAATATCTCAATTCATAAGTAGCACCATTTGTACCTTTAGCAACATAGCTGAATGTTTTTGGTTCAATTGTTTTATTCGGACTCACATTATCCAAAATAAACTGTGCGTATCTATTTGTATTGATCGTTGTAGAATTACCATTACTTTCCAGATAATAAGCCTTAGGGTTGGTTTCTCCTCCAACGGCTACTGTCATTCCGCCAGTTGTCGTCATTGTTGTAGAATTGATGAAAGACTGAAAAGCAGTAGCTGTAAAGTTATTCTGATCCCAACGGATAAGTGGCGAAGTTGTATTCACATTGTTATTAATACTTACTGTTGCCGTGTTGGAAACACCATACTCGTTGGTAATGTAGTATGAGAAAGAATCTGCTCCAACATAATCCTTTGAAGGAATATAATTGATGCTTTTATCCGCATTAAGTGACGTTGTACCGTGTGACGGCTGTGTATATATTAACGTATTGATTTTATTACTATAATCGTCATTAATTAATACATTGATATCGATATCATTATTTACAATGTTAGTTACAGAATCGTCATAAGCAATAGGAGCAGTTGAACTGAATTCCACATTTCCGATAAATGCAGGGCCAACATTGTCTCCGTTTTTCAACAGAATCTGGAAAGCATTCCAAGTATTATAAACGTAAACTCTCAGATATAAAACCTGTCCGTCTGTTGCAATTGGTTTTGAGAAATTTTTTAAAGATATTTCTTTTAGAGTATTTGTAACAGTAGTTTCCGGCAATACATTGAAAGCTGTCGTAAAGCTGCTGTTAAGAGAATAATCAATTTTGATTTTTGCATCTCCACCTTGTGTTAAACAAAGGAAATTAAACTCAGAAAGATTCAGCTTATATCCATTTTTTGGACTGATTGTAAACTGAATATACTTTGATTTATCAATAGTTTCAACATTTTTGTCTGGCCAACCATTGGTCTGAAAAGCATTGTATCCACTCAAACTGATATTTTGAACATAGGATTGAGTCACCGTAGAAGTCATATTACCAACAACAACCTGCGAATTATAAACGCTTGGCGTATAGTTAGAATTATTCCATCTGGTTAAAGCTTTATCAACATTGTTGGCAACTGTAAGACTAACGGTAGCTTCATTGGATAAACCAGTCGTATTGCTGATTTTATATTTGAAAGTATCTGTTCCTGTATAACCTGTTGTTGGTTTATAAGTTACATTGGTAGTTCCATTCACAGTTATTGTCCCGTGTGCTGGCTGTTGCGTTATTGTAATTCCATTAATAGTTGTAGTAGAAACATCATTACTTAAAATATCCAGTACCGCTTCATTATTTTTATAAGCAGTATAGCTGTCGTTATTAGCTGTTGGAACCGTTGGAGTATCTACAGAAACAGTTCCTGTAAAATTAGGTCCGGCTCCTGTTCCTCCGTTTGGAGTGTAAGATAAATGGAAATTATTGTAAGTATCGTAAATGTAAAAACGTACATAAAGTGTCTTCCCGGAAGCCAACAAAAGATTATTAAAACTCTGTGATATAGTCTGCCAGCTACCTCCATTTACACTTCGTGACAACAGAGTTTGTGAATTAGAAAAATCTGAATTCGTAGAATATCTGATTTCAAATTTTGATGTTCCACCTTGATTTCTGAATGTGAGGTTTAAATTTCCTAAATTAATTTTATAATTATTGCTTGGATTTATAGTAAATTGAATATATTTACTAGTATCAATTGTACTGGATGAAGGTAATCCTGATATCAAGAAAAATGTCTCACTCCAAGAAGTTGGAGCTACGGATACCCCTCCAGCAGTTGTTATATTTTGTGCAATAACATTGCTTCCGGTTGTTGGCGTAAGATCATTTTTAGTCCATCTTACTAGTTCCGTTTGTGCAAAAAAGAAATTCGCAAAGAGTAGTACAAAGAATAAAGTGTAGTGTTTTTTCATCGTTCTTAAGTGGTTTTTAGAGCGTGCAAAATTAAATTACAGATTCGAAATAAATATTAACATATGGTAAAAAATTTTCAAGTCGGATTTTAGGTGATTTAATTAAATTCCATGCTAAAAATGACAATTTCTTTCATAGTTATCTACAATCCTCATTTGTGTGTTTACTAAACTGATTGCAATATTATTGATAATAATACAGAATCTAAATTTTTTAGCGCTAAACCCTTATGAATAAAGTAAAAACTATCCCTTGGGATAGTCTTTGTATGGGCAATGTAGTAGGTGTTTTTACCTAGATGTAGGGGTAATGTAGTAGGTAGAAAATTAATTATTTCTCAACTTCTGGAAGAAATCCTTGCGATCTTTGATATCCAAAATGGTGTAAATATTTTTAGTATGATACTTTACAGTATTTTCACTTATAAATAATTTTTCTGCGATTTCTTTATTTGATAAGCCATCCGCGAGATGGATTAAAAGTTCTTTTTGACGATCTGTTAATTCATCCGAACTTAAGAAAAAATACCTTTTTGAGTCCTCTAGATTTTCTGAATTTTGAGAATAAGAATCGAGTTCCTGTTTCATTTGTTCCAACTCATCTCTCATCATCAATTTATCTCTTTTGATCTTTCTATTCTTTTTATAAAAATAGATTACAGCCAGAATAGCAATTAAAATGATAATACTCAAAATAACGGTTCTTTTCCAGATATCAGATTGCTCTTTTATGAGTTGCTCTTTTTCTGTATAAGCTTTATCAATAATATGCATCTCAGAAATCTTGACTTCCTGATTCTCTAGTCTCCGGAGTGAATCAAGTTCCGAGCCAATCAGGTACGCTTTTCCAAAAAGATTATTTTCTTTATAGATCTTTTCCATTTCGGAAGCAGTGAAGATTTTGTATTTCAATATATTACAGCTATCCGAAGTTTGCATGCTGACATCATAAATTTCTTCTGCTTTGGCAATGTTTTTTTTCTTGCTGTACAGATTCATCAGTTTTGCATAAACAATAGGAAGATTGCAAGAGTTGGCAGCCTGCATAATTTTCAGCGCATCATAATATTTTTTCTCCGCTTCGTTATATTGTTTTTTGATCAGGAAAAGATAACCTTCCTGCATTAGGATATAAGAATTATCTTCAGGATAAGAATTGAGGTATTTTTTAGCTGCAATTCTCTTCATCACTTCCTCAGACTTATCATATTGATTATTATCAAAATACACAAAAGCATACTCGTAATCAAGCTTCATGCGTAAAAGATTATCTTCCGGTAGTTGTTGGGCAATTACACTCGACTTGTTAAGATAGTCTATGCACATCATATAATCGTTGACACTTCGGTAGGTTGTTGCCATAAGAAACAAGATATTAGCCTGTTCTTCGTTTGTAAGGTCTCCTGACAATAGAATATCAGAAAGCTTTTTTTGTGAAAGCTGATGTTTTCCTTCTCTATTATTCTTAATGATTTCTTCCTCAATGGAATTGAGGTTGAGGTTTTTAGCAGAGAAAAATATAGAGAATAGTATAAAAAAGCCTAAGAAATACCTTGTAAAATTAAAATTCATCAATGTCTTGTGTGTATTAATCAACCGTTTTTAGTCTCATTCGAAACTACAAACAATCTTTTAAAGATAATTGCAAAAATAATTAATTATATCTATTTTTTCTCAAAAAATATTTTATTTTTTACTCATTTATATATTTGTTTTAAATATCAAAAAATTATTCTAATCTGAAACTTATAAAATGATAAAATTCATGAATTAAAGCCTCAATTTTTTACCAAACCATTCAGCTTATAGATTTAAATCAATTATATTTGTCTCTAAATCTAATTTATAAAATAGTTTCATGAGTAAAATTTCGGATAGACTGAATAGACTGAGTTATTCTCAGACTTTCGTGATGAGCAACAAAGCACGCGATATGAAGGCGGCAGGAATTGATGTAATAAGTTTGACTTTGGGAGAGCCAGACTTTGATGTTCCTCAAAAAATTAAACAAGCAGCCTTTAATGCTATTAATGAAAATTATAGTCACTACTCACCTGTTCCGGGATTTTTAGAACTGAGACAAGCTATTTCTGCAAAGCTTAAAAGAGATAATAATCTTGACTATAAGCCTTCTCAAATTTGCGTTGCAAATGGAGCAAAGCAGTCTATCATCAATGTTTTATCGGCAATTGTGAATGATGGCGATGAAGTTATCCTTCCTGCTCCATATTGGGTAAGTTATGACGAGATGGTAAAATTGGTTGGCGGAACTTCGGTATTTATTGAAACTTCTATTGATACTGAATTCAAAATTACAGCTGAGCAATTAGAAAAAGCGATAACTCCTAAAACCAAAGCTTTGCTTTACAGCTCACCTTGTAATCCATCGGGAAGTTTCTATGCAAGAAAAGAATTGGAAGCAATTGCTAATGTTGTAGCCAAATATCCGCATGTGACAATCATTTCTGACGAGATTTATGAATTTATCAATTATGAAGGAGAGCACGTTTCTATTGCTAGTTTCCCTCAGGTTTATGAGCAAACAGCCGTAATCAATGGGATGAGTAAAGCTTTTGCTATGACGGGATGGAGAATTGGATATTCTGCTTGTCCAGAGTGGTTGGCAAGTGCTTGTGACAAAGTTCAAGGTCAAATGACAAGTGGCGCTAATACAGTTGCACAGAGAGCCTCTATCACTGCTTTACAAATGGATCCGTCGGAGTTGCAATATATGATTTCGGAATTCCATAAAAGACGTGATTTAGTTTTTGATTTGATGAAAGATATCAAAGGTTTCAAATGTAATCTTCCAAAAAGTGCATTCTACTTTTTCCCAGACATCTCTTATTTCATCGGAAAGAATCTGAACGGGACTGAGATTAAGGATTCAGATGATTTCGCAATGTTCTTATTAGAAAATGCACACGTTGGTTGCGTGGGTGGTGTAAGCTTCGGAAGTCCTGAATGTATCAGGTTCTCTTATGCAGCATCAGAAGCAGAATTGAGAGAAGCAATGAGAAGAATTAAAGATTGTGTAGAACAGTTTTAGAATACCTCAAAGACATTAATAATATTAAACATCGCTTTCTCAAGTGGTGTTTTTTTATTTAAAAATTTATATATTTTCTGATTTTACTCATTCAAAAAGTTAATTAATTGTTTGAAATTTATACTAGATTGTAAATTAAATGAATTTTCTTACTTATCATAAGTAAGTTTAAATATTAATATCCATAGATAACACTGTTAGTTTTGACTCTTTTAGTTCAATAGATTTTATAAATCGAAAATAAATTTATCATTCACACAATCTTTGTAATTTTGCACTATCAAATTTTAACAACAATTTAAACTTAAATATTATGTCATTAGTAGGTAAATTATTCCCAAATGTTGCGATTGATGCAATGAGCGAAATGGGTGACGATCTTAAGATCAATGTTTTTGAAGAAGCTTTAAACAATCAGCAAAAAGTTATTTTGTTCTGGTATCCAAAAGATTTCACTTTTGTTTGCCCTACAGAATTGCACGCGTTTCAGGAAGCTTTACCAGAATTTCAAAAAAGAAATACAATTGTAATTGGTGCTTCTTGTGACACAAACGAGGTTCACTTCGCTTGGTTGAACACGCCAAAAGACAATGGTGGAATCGAAGGTGTAACTTATCCAATCCTTGCTGATACGCACAGACAATTGGCAAACATCCTTGGGATTGTAGATCAGGATTTGGATTACGATGAAGAAGGAAACGAGGTTTACACAGGTTCTAACGTAACTTACAGAGCAACTTATTTGATTGATGAGACTGGAAAAGTTTTCCATGAGTCTGTAAACGATATGCCTCTTGGAAGAAACGTGAAAGAATATCTTCGTCTAATTGATGCTTATGCTCACGTTCAAAAGCACGGAGAAGTTTGTCCTGCAAACTGGGAAGAAGGTAAAGAAGCGATGAACGCTAACAGAACTGGCGTAGCAGAATACTTCAGTAAAAACTAATTGGTAGTCATAATCGATTATCATTTATAATTAATCATTAATAATTGTAGAAATGTACATAGAACTTACTGGAGACACATTACAGCAAATCATTCAGGAGAATGACAAAGTAATGGTTCAATACGGCGCAACTTGGTGTGGGAACTGCAGAATTATGAAACCAAAGTTCAAAAAACTGGCTGCAGAAAACGAAGATATCCCTTTTTATTATGTGGATGCAGAAAAGTTACCTGAAAGTAGAAAATTAGCAACAGTTGATAATCTACCGACTTTTGCAGCGTTTGAAGGTGGTACTTTGAAAAATCAGGTTCAGACCAATCAGGCTGAAAGTCTTAACAATCTTTTCAGCGAATTAAAAGATTAAAAATTAAGGCATCTCTTAATCTTTAAATCTTATAGTTTCTAAATTTATTAAAATGAAATTACCAATCATAAGACAGTTTTATCAGAATCAAACACCGGAAAATCTGGAAGCGACTTTGGAAGTTTTAGAAAGCTTCTGTGAGTTCCGAAATGTTTCTGAAGAAGATATGAATGTTGCCGGCGAACTCATTACGAACATTTGCGGCGCTCTAGAAGTACACGCCAATGTCAATAACGGAATGAGCGAAAAGGACGCATTGAATTCATTTGCTCAAAAAGTTATGGGTTCTATCGACAAATAAAAGTTAACTTTTATATAATCAAAAAGGCTTTAGAAATTTCTAAGGCCTTTTTCGTTATTTTTGGAAAACCTAATAATCTCTTTGATGAAAGCCTTAACTTATTTATTAATTGCTTTTTTTATCTTATTAAATTGTTCAGATGACTCAATAAAAACTATGGATTTTGGAGATTTTCAAATTCAAACACCTAGACACTGGAAAGAACTAAAATCAGATGCTTGTGATAGCAATGCTGGAATTATTGTAACGAAAAATAAAGATTCTATTCATTTTGATTATGGAATGTATTCAAATTCACTCGACGAAAATCCCATTATTATTAATCGGACAATGCTGAAAGAAATACTTTTACAAGACTCAAAAATAGATACAACAGAACTTATAATTGTCGAAAATATTGAAAAGGTAAATAGAGAAGATTACTTGAAAAGTAAAATTTCTTACAAAAATATTGATGGTTACAACGCTAAAATCTTAATTCCTAAAAAAATTGGAAATGGAATGACTGGTATTTATATTGATAAAATTAAAACTGAATTGCACGGAGAAGTAAAATTCAATTTTATGGGAGAAAATTTATCTAAACAAAGTCAAACAGAACTTTTGACAGCAATAAATACTTTAAAATTCACAAAATAAAATTTCAAAAATCAGTTCTTAAGAATCATCAAGCTCCTCTTATGATTTTGGAAACCATAATGTTCGTAAAGTTTTTTAGCTTTCTCATTATGATTCTCTATTTCCAATAAGACAATTTTGAAATTATTTTCAACAGAAAAATCCTTCACGAACTCCAGAGCCTTTTTGCCCAATGATTTCCCTTGAAATTCCGGTTTTACAAATAATTCATCCAAGAAAAGAATTTCGCCACCAAATTCAAAACTGAAATACTTAGCCAAAATAATATAACCTGCAATTTCGCCTTCAAAAACAACTTTAAAACAATTGCCGTAATTATCATTATTAATGAATTTTACGAAATTATCAGTCGTTAATTTTTCAGCAAAAGAATATAAATCAATCGCATAAAAATCCTTCATCATTTCGCATAATTCAGGGATATCAGAGATGTTTGCTTTTAAAATTTTGTGATTCATCATTTTTTCTTTTTATTTTCTCTCCATAGCCAAGGCGCAATTGGAACGTTATCTTTCCAGAGTCCTACTCTATTTTTTCGAGCTTCGTTTTCCAGTTTTGCATAAGAAGAATCTTTGGAATATTTTTTATAATGCCAAGCCATTCCTTGTTTTAGCATTTGCTTATTCACATTTTGATTTTTATCATTAATGACAACTGCAATTAATCGTTTATATCGGTCGTATTTTTCTGCCTGAACTGTTACAATTCTTCCAAAGCAAAGATTGGATAATGCTTGTTTCGCTTGATTTCCAAATGGCTGAGTTCCTCTTTTCTCCGGCGAATCTATGTGTGCGAGACGAATTTTAATGGGACTTTTATTATAAAGAACTTCCATTGTATCGCCATCAGAGATCCCAATAACTTTTGCTGAAAATGTTTTATGACTAAGGTTATCCTTTAATTGACTTTGTCCAAAGCTTAAAATCGAAAATAGAACTAATACTAAGAATTTATCCAAATCAAATCTCAAATTTCTTTTTAGCCAACTCTTTTCTCACGCGGCTCAAACTTTCCGGCGTAATTCCAAGGTAAGAAGCTACCATCCATTGTGGTGCACGGAGCATAAGATTCGGGTATTTTTTCAGGAAATCCAGATAACGTTCTTCCGCAGTTGTGCTGATCAGAGCATTCACTCTATTCTGAAGATTCTTGATATGGTTAAACATCAATCGTTGATTTTTTTCGGCAACATCAGGATAGATTTTTGAAAGATTCTCAAAGAAACCTTCTCTTGTCACAACAACCGTACTGTCCTCGATGGCTTCTATATAAAATCTAGATTTTTCATTCAGCAACTGGCTGGTTGTATCAGAAATAATCCAGTTTTCCGGTGCAAATTGTATCACGTGTTCTTTTCCTGACTTATCTATAGAATACATTCTCAATAAACCTTTTTCTACAAAAAATGTACAGTCAGAAATCTCACCTTCTCTCAGGATGATTTCGTTTTTCTTAACTTCTTTGATCTCATAAAAAGATGAACATAGTTCCAAGCTTCCAATGGGAACGCCTAGTATTTGAGAAAGATGATTGCGGAAATTCTGATACTCCATTTGTGTTGATTGTGTTTAATGGAAAAATTAATAATTAAACTGTATCCAAATCGATATTTTGATGAGATGCGTTGTGTGTTGCTCTTCCGTTTTCCAGAACGATAAGCTGTGGACTCTGGTGGACAATATCAAAGCGGGATTCAATTTCATTTGATAAGTTTCTGTGCGCTAACAAATCCAAAAAATAAAAGGCATAATTTTTATCCGAGTTTTGCATTTGCTTTTCAAAATTTTTCAACACAGTTTTACTGATAAAACAACGTGTCGAATGTTTGAAAATCAATACTTTTTGCTGAGAAGATTTCTCAACTGCCAGGTCTAAATCCTTTTCGGATTCAATTTTTTTCCAAAGACTTTTGGTCTGGTCCTGCTCTTCTTTTTTACCAAATATTTGATCTAAAAATCCCATAAAATCGATTTGAGTAAAATTATGATTTTCCTATCGAAATAGAAAATATTTTTTTATTAATGATGATGAAACAAATGTCCGCCTAAAGCCAAAACAATTCCGCAAATGACCAGAATAATCTTTTGCCAGTCCATCTTGTGATTCTTATTGCTTTCAAAAATAATAACGGACGAAATATGAAGGAAGATTCCGCCAACAACGGCCAAGAAATAAACTTTCAGATTTTCATCAAAGTACTTCCCTAAAAGCATTCCCAGAGGTGAAGCCAAAGCAAAAACGAGAACTATCAGCCAGAATTTGGTTGAGAAATTTTTGCTGTGAGCCAAGAAACTTCCCAAAACAAAAGAAATCGGGATATTATGAAAAAGAATTCCTAATAAGTAAGGAGAAAGCGTCTCTTTTTCGTGTGATAAAGGAATCCCTTCTATAAAAGCGTGAACAAACAGTCCGATAATCAAAGCAACAGGAATGATAGAATTTTCATCGGAATGATGATGAAGATGGCCGTGTTCAAAACCTTTGGTCAAACTTTCCAACAACATCTGAATCAAAACACCGAGTATGACGAAAATCCCGATATTGTGGTCTTCTGAATGATAAACTTCCGGAAAAACTTCATTCAAGCAAATTGTTATCAAGAATCCTGCACTTAGAATGAGAAGATTTTTGGCGAATTGTTGCTTGCTCCCGAAATATTTTCCGAGAAAAACACCAATCAGAACACTTAAAATTAATAGAATAATTATCATAAACTAATATATGAAATGGGGCTGGATGCAGGATGCTAGAAGTCATCCATCATCCATCATCTAACCTCTAAAGTTTTCTAAATAAGTTAATACATCTCTGCGAACTCTTTTCATCAAAATCATTAAGCTGATAATCGCCCCAGCGTTGGATTAATTCGAAACCAAATTCATCCGCAAACTTCAGAATTTTCTCTGGAGAAGTCAGTTTTACACGTTCAAAAAAATGATGCTTTTTGCCATCCGCTTCAAAATCAATTTCCTTCATAATATATTCGCCTTCAATATGTTTCTTGATATTGAAGATAATATTTTCTCTTTCGATTGAAGAGCTCGGGGTAATGACTTTCTTTACATATTCTGCATTCAGAAAATCTAAAACGAAAAAGCCCCCATCCTTCAAAACATCGGAAACAGATTGGAAAACACTTCTGTCCTCTTCTTCTGTTTCAAAATAGCCAAAACTTGTAAACAGATTGAAAACCGCATCTACAGGCTCACTTTCTATTTTATTTCGCATATCGTGAACCTGAAACTTCAAAGTCTCTGTCTCGAATTGCTTATCAAAACGGATACTTTGTTCAGATAAATCCAATCCTAAAACATCGTAACCCAATTTGTTTAGATAAACAGAATGCCTGCCTTTTCCGCAAGCCAGATCAATTATTTTTGAGTTTTTCTCAAGTTTCACATAATCCGTTAAAAGATTCAGAAAATCTTCTGCTTCTTTATAATCGTGATTTTTGTAAAGAATATGATAATATGGTGTATCAAACCATTCTTCGAACCATTGCATCTTGCAAAAATAGTGAAATTTTGGTTGGATGATGGAAGTTTTATGATGGAAGTTAACATCGTATTGAAAATCATCCAGCTTCCTTCTTCTAACATCGAGCAAAAAACTCTACTTTTGCAAAATGGATATAAATAATCTAAAGATACAGGTCAAAACTTTTTTTGGTCTGGAACAAATCTTAGCGGAAGAGATTAAAAAATTGGGAGGTAAAAATGTGGAGGTTAAAAACCGTGCGGTAACTTGTGAAGGCGACCTTGGTTTCCTTTACAAACTCAATTATTCTTGCAGAACAGCTCTTAAAATTTTAGTTCCGATAATGGAATTCAAAGCTTTTAATGAGACCAAATATTACGATAAATTATACAAGTTTGATTGGGATCAGTTCTTGGAACCAAACCAGACTTTTGCCATTGATGCAACTGTAAACTCAGAAAGATTCAGTCATTCGCAGTTTATGACTTTGAAAATGAAAGACGCCATTGTAGATTATTTTCAAGAGAAACATAAAGTAAGACCAAATATTAGTAAAGACAATCCGGATATCAAATTCCATCTTCATATTGACAGAGAATTGGTTTCGATTTCTCTAGACAGTTCAGGAGATCCGCTTTTCAAACGTGGCTATAGAAAAGAACAAACAGTTGCGCCAATCAATGAAGTTTTGGCTAGCGGAATGTTACAACTTGCAGGCTGGGACGGAAAAGGTAATTTCCTAGACCCAATGTGTGGTTCAGGAACATTGTTGATAGAAGCAGCGATGATTGCAATGGATTTGCCGGCGCAGACTTTCAGAAGAAATTTTGCTTTCCAGAATTGGAAAAATTATGATTCAGAATTATTCAAAACCATCAAAGAGGTTCGACTGAATCGGGTGAAGGAATTCACTGGAAAAATTGTTGGTTACGATATCGATTATAGCGCTTTGGATGCAGCAAGAGCTAATATAGAATCTGCCGAGATGGAAGATCTAATTACCGTTAGAAATAAAAATTTCTTCGATTCTGAGAAAGATATGTTCCCATTGTTGATGGTTTTCAATCCGCCTTATGACGAGAGAATTTCTATTAACGATGATGATTTTTATAAGAAAATCGGTGACACTTTCAAACAACATTATCCAAATACTTTGGCTTGGCTGATTTCTGCAGATTTAGACGCACCCAAGAAAATTGGTTTGAGACCTTCAAGAAAAATCAAATTATTCAACGGAAAACTGGAAACAAGATTTTTGCAATATGAAATGTATGATGGGTCTAAGAAAATAAATAAATTTAAAAATTAAATTTTTCTATCCAATCCTATTATTAATCTTACTAAAGCTACTTGTGAATAAAAATATCCTAAATTTATCATCGCTTTTTTCTCCTCATTGTAAAAAACATTGTCAGATTTATTTTTTAAAATTCCTTTTACTGCTAACTTATCTATTTTGATAATTGCTGTCAAATGCTTATCAATTAAATCTCTAAGTTCATTAACACTTTTAATTTTATAACTGGCTAACTCAATTAATAATGAAGAAATATCCTGCCTAGAATATTTATTATTTGGGAAAAACTCGTCTAATATTTTTCCTAGTATGTCAATATTAAGATTTTCGTCGTCTTTGATTTCAGATTTAATGTACAATTCTCTATCAAATAATAACCTTTCAAATTCCAAATCTACAATTTCAAGCAAAGCAGAAATCCTATTTATAGATCTTTTTAATTGTTTTGGAATGTCATTTTCTTTCTTATATTGAAAGAAGTTTGATGCTTCTGCCCAATTATGTTGTGACAGTGTTCTCAATTGTATTTCGAAATTTTTACTTAATAAATTATTGTGTAGTAAATTAATATAATCATCCTTTAATTTACATACAATATGTGTTGACGAATACCCAAACTCCATTTCTTTAAGTTTTTCACTTGTGTTATATATTTTGATAACAACATAATTTTTATTGATAAGTTCTATTATTTTATCTGTATCTCTTTTAAAAAGAGTTACTATTCTTAATCCTGAAATATCTTGAAGCTCTGTAACACTTTTTTTAATATTGAATCTACCACTTGAAACTTTTTCATAGATTGAATCAAAAGTTTTTATTCGAAAATGAATAGGAATAGCAATTTCTATTTTAGCACTTTTAATAATTTCGTTTAACTCTGTTTCTAATTCTATACATAAATCAGAATATATAGGTACTAAAAGTTTATATTCTTTTTCTAAATCTTCTATATTTGCTTTTTTACTCATATTTGCAATTGTATATATAAAAATAAAAAATAAATTGAGTCCAACAATCTCCATCATCATCGCCATTTTCAACAGAAAAGACGAATTATTCGAACTTTTGAATTCTCTTTCTCATCAGACAGATAAAAACTTCGAAGTTATAATTGTAGATGATGGTTCCAAAATAGCGCTTCTACCTACGGTTGAATTATTTCAAGAACAATTGGATATCCAGTTTTTCAGAAAAGAGAATTCTGGTCCAGGACTTTCAAGAAATTACGGCGCAAAGCGCGCCAAAAATGATTGGCTGGTTTTTGTAGATTCGGACGTGATTGTAGAAACGGATTACATCGAAAACATTAAGAAAAATCTTATAGAAAATCCTTGCGATGCTTTTGGTGGCGCAGATAAAGCGCACAGAGGTTTCAATCTGATGCAGAAAGCCATTTCTTATTCTATGACCTCGGTTTTCACAACTGGCGGAATCCGTGGCAGCAAAAAAGCAGTAACGAAATTTCAGCCAAGAAGTTTCAATATGGGCGTGAATAAAGAGAAATTCTTGAGCATCGGTGGGTTTTCTGAAATGAGAATCGGCGAAGATCCGGATCTATCGATGACGTTTTGGGAAAATGGCTACACGACTTTGTTCTATGATAATATTGGTGTTTATCACAAACGCAGAACCGACTTTGGTAAATTCTCCAAGCAAGTGTATCAATTCGGTTGTGCAAGACCAATTCTGAATCAAAGACATCCAAATTATGTGAAACCTACGTTTTGGTTTCCGAGCATTTTTCTGTTGGGTTATTTGGTTGGAGTTATTCATTATTTTGTTTGGGGAAATGGATTGATTCTCGCTTTGTACGGGCTTTACACATTTCTTGTTTTTTTTCATGCGTTGATGGTTACTAAAAATATAAGTATTGCTGGAATGGCGATAATTTCTACTTATATCCAAATGTTTTCTTATGGTTACGGTTTCTTAAAATCCTGGTTTCTTCTTAATATTATGAAACAAACTCCGAAAGAGGCTTTTCCTAAACATTTTCATTAATTTAATTAACATTTAATTATCAGTTATAAAACCTTTGCTTGGAATATTTTTTGTAAATTTTTATAGAAATTAAATTTATAAAACTATGTCAAAAAATATCGCCGATCAATTTGTAGAGATCCTAGTAAAAACGGGAGTTAAACGCATATATGCTGTCACTGGTGACAGCCTTAATTTTTTAAATGATGCCATAAAACGTGAAGGCTCCATCAAATGGATTCACGTACGACATGAGGAAGTTGGTGCATTCGCTGCAGCTGCTGAAGCTGAATTGGAAGGTCTTGCAGTTTGCGCAGGAAGTTCTGGTCCGGGTCACGTTCATCTAATCAACGGACTTTATGAAGCTAACAGAGCAAATGTTCCGGTTCTGGCAATTGCTTCAACTTGTGAGAGTTCAGAGTTTGGAACTTCTTATTTTCAGGAAACCAATACGATTAAATTGTTTGATGATTGTTCTGTTTATAACCAAATTGCGACAACACCCGAACAAGCGCCGAGAATGTTGCAAGCAGCTTTGCAACATGCGATTTCTAAAAAAGGTGTGGCTGTTTTAGGAATGCCTGGTAATCTTTTCGAAGAAGATTCTGTGAAAAATATCAGTTCAGATTTAGTCTTCAAAACCAATCCAAGAATTATTCCTTCAGAGGAAGAAATTAGCTGGATTGCGGAGCATTTGAATTCAAGGAAAAAAGTGGCAATCTATTGTGGAATCGGAGCTTCTGAAGCTCATTCCGAAGTTATTGCTTTGGCAGAAAAACTGAAAGCACCAATCGGATATTCTTTCCGAGGAAAAATGGGAATTCAGTACAATAATCTTTACGAAGTTGGAATGACCGGACTTTTGGGTTTGCCTTCAGCTTTCAAAGCAATGCACGAAGCTGATATTATTTTATTGCTCGGAACCGATTTTCCTTATGTAAAATTTATGCCTGTTGATAAAATAATTATTCAGATAGATGACAAGCCGGAACGTTTGGGAAGACGAGCACAATTGACGAGAGGTTTTGCCGGAAAGATTAAAGATTCATTAATCAGTCTTTTGCCTTTAATTAAAATTAATGATGACAGAAAATTCCTTGATAAGCAACTAGAATTTTATCAGACTGTAAAAAACAATCTTAGATCCTACGTTGAAGACAAAGGAAAAGAAAGCCACATTTCTCCGGAATTTGTTGCCGAAACTTTGAATATTAAAGCAAATAATGATACGATATTTACCGTAGATACTGGAATGTGCTGCGTTTGGGGTGCAAGATATTTGCAAGCGACAGGCGAGCGAAAACTTTTGGGATCTTTCAGTCACGGGACAATGGCGAATGCAATGCCAATGGCTATCGGAGCGCAATTATCCAATCCGGATAAACAAGTAATCGCACTGTGCGGAGACGGCGGACTTTCTATGTTGTTGGGCGATATTGCAACGATCAAACAATATAATTTACCAATCAAAATCATTGTTTTCAATAACCGCTTCTTGGGAATGGTAAAATTGGAAATGGAAGTAAACGGAATTCCGGACAACGAGACGGATATGATCAATCCAGATTTCGGACTGTTAGCTCAGTCTTTTGGAATCAAAGGTATCAATGTGACAGATCCGGAAAAAGTGGAAGAAGCGATTGATGATGCTTTGCAAACAAACGGTCCAGTTTTGGTCAATATTTTCACAGATCCAAATGCGTTGGCAATGCCACCAAAAGTTGGTTGGGATCAAATGAAAGGAATGGGAATCGCAATGACGAGAATGATGTTGGACGGTAATTTCAAAGAAGTGGCGGACACGATCTCCAGCAATTACAGACACATTAAAGAAATTTTATAAATCTTAGCCCAATTCTATAATTGGGGTTTTTATTGATTTTAAAGCAAAAAAGCTTCACATAATGTGAAGCTTTTAGAAAATAATATATATAACCTTAGTTAAAAAAAACTATTTTAGAGAAATCATTCTACTGAAACTGTCGCCGTCTTTTTCAACGTTGATTATATAAGTTTCAGGGTTTGCAGGGTTTAGATCAAAAGTCAAATCAATCAATCCGTCTTTAGCAACATTATTTTTTGCGTAATAGGTGTTGTTTGCTGTATCGTAGATAGAAACTTTTACATCACCTACCACATTTGCCATTTTCAATTTTACAACGTTTTTGTTAATGGTATATTCTGGTTTTGAAATCGCAGAAATTGGAGATTTTTCCAAAGAAACCTGGTCACCATTGACTACGATTTTGTATTTTTCAATTTTAGCATCAGATTCTGCAACCAAGAAATAAGTTCCGGAAGCCATTCCGTTCATATTGTAAGATTTCTCAACGTTTTCACTTTTCAAAGTTTCAGAGAAAATCTCATTTCTGTCGCTGTTGTAAACATATAGTGAAACGTTCTTTGCGTTAGAAACCTCAAAATGTAAAGTTTTTTGAGTAACCTCTCCTATTGATACAGAAAAATCTTTATCCTTAGCCATCGCACTTGTAGAAACAAAAATACTTGCTACAAGAAAACCAAATTTTAATATACTTTTCATATTACTATCTTTTTAATTGTTTTACTATGCAAATGTATAATGGATAAACATCAAATAATACAATACAATTTTCATTTATATGTCCTATATTAACATTAACTAAATGTTAATTAATAAAATAAGGTAATTTAAAACATATTAAATAAATTTGCATTGTGAAATCATCGTGATTTGAAAACGATAAAAATCAGTAGAAAAAACAGCGATTTGAAAAACAATAAAATCTACATATGAAACATAATAGTCCCACTTTTGAAGCGGTAAGTCCCGGTATTGGAAGTAGTTTTACTTGTCTGAAGTTTAATCGGAATGAAAATATCAAATCACACATTTGGCATTATCATCCTGAGATCGAACTGATTTTCGTTTGTGGCGGTTCTGGTAAAAGACAGATTGGAAGCAATATTTCTTACTTTTCAGACGGCGATTTGATTCTGATTGGCAGTAACCTTCCGCATTGTGGGATGACCAATGAAAATACCAATAATGATTATGAAGTTGTGATTCAGTTTCCTGTGGATTTTCTGGGCTCGGAATTTTGGCAGGCTAAGGAAATGAATAAAATTGCTGCGCTTTTGGAAGCTGCGAAAAGTGGAATTGTTTTCGGTGATGAAGTTAAAAATGCTTTGAAGACAAAAATGGAAGCTTTGACAGAAGCCACCTCTTTGACCAAATTGATGATACTAATTGAAATTCTGGACGAACTTTCTCACACGCAAGATTACAAAATCCTTAATGCTTCAAAATATTATCTGCAGACTCAAAAAGAGGATAATGACAGAATCAATGTGATTTTCAATTATGTAAAAGACCATTTTAAGGAGCAAATCACTTTGGAAACCGTAGCGGAATTATCCAATATGACAGTTCCTTCTTTTTGCCGATATTTTAAGAAAATTACAAATAAAACCTTCACACAATTCGTGAATGAATATCGCATTACGCATTCTCTAAAACTCTTGGCAGAGCAACCAATGAGTATTACCGAGGTTTGTTTTGATAGTGGATTTAATAATTTCAGTTACTTCAACAAAACTTTTAAAGAACATACGCAGAAAAGTCCGTCGCAGTATAGGAAAGAGTTTAGTAATATTTTGGCTTAAGTTTTTTAATCTTTCTATAAAGTTTAAAAACATATTTCTGCATAAATTTTTCCGTTAGTTGATTATTATAGCCCATTCCATTCTTCATATCCTCAACGGAAATAGCTAAACAACCTCTTATATTCATGTAATAATTTGTAGAAGAGATTTTATTATTTATAATATAATATTCGGAATGCTTTTTCAAGTCATTTAAATATGGATGTTGCTCTTCAATTTTAACAAAAAATAAATCGTTGTTTTTAAAGTAGTATTTGATTTCAAAATGTGTATTTCGATTTTTTAATATATTTTGAGTAATTATTCTCTTATCAAATTTTAAAACCTTTACACTAATACTATCGTGCATTATTATTGAAGTTGAATCAACATTTGAATTACTAATACTATCAATAACATAAACTTCTTCCTTAACTTTTCTTTGATTCTTATCAATTTTTATTTGCGAAAAACAAATGAATGAAACCAAGAAAAGAATTAATGAAAATATTCGGGAAATTTTATTTGTCATAATTCTAATAAATAACACTAAAATACTTCTTCATCTCCTCCATCGTCCCCAAACTAATTCTCGTCCACTTCCCCTTTTCCTCATACGTCTTACCACCGAGAATTTTCGCTTCTTTCAAATTTTTAAAATAATCACCTTTATAATTTTCCAAAGAAAAATAAATAAAATTCGCAGAAGACGGAATGGTTTTAATTCCTCTTTTATTAAATTCTGAAACTGTAAAATCTTTCACTTTCTGATTGTTGACTAAAACTTTGGATATAAATTCTTGGTCTTCCATTGCTGCAATTGCGCCGGTCATTGTCGTAACACTGATTTCTGCACCACTCCAGCTTTGAAGTTTTTTCAGATTTTTAATGGTTTCTGGATGTCCAATCGCATAACCCAATCTCGCACCAGCAAATCCATAAAGTTTGGAAAATGTTCGGGTAATTATCAGATTCGGAAAAGTATCAACCAAATCTGCTAAGGATTTCTGATTTGTAAACTCAATATAAGCTTCATCCACCAATATTGTCATATGCTTGGTAAAGTTTTTATAAATCGTACAATTTCTTCTCTTAAAAGTAAATCTCCAGTGGGATTATTAGGATTGCAGATATAAACCAATCTCGTGCTTTTTCTAATCAAATCTTTCATAGCATCGAGATTAATCCTTTTCTTTTCATCCAAAGGAACAACTGTTTTTGACATTCCGAGAAACTCCGCAATAGGCTCGAAGATGGTGAATGATGGATTCGGGATAATGAAATGTCCGTTCTCTTGAGAAACAAATTTAGTAATCAATTCCAGAAGAAAAGATGAACCTGCAGAAACCAAAATATTCTCTTTTTTAAGTTGGTTTTTCTCTGCTAATTTATCACACAAAACATCCACCAATTTAAAATCATACATCGAAGAAAGACTAAGACTTTTCGGCATCGCTTCCAAAGCTTTTGGTGAAGTTCCAAATGGATTTTCGTTAAAGCAAAGCCGAATGGTTTGGTTGTTATTTTTTAATTCATTGAAATTCGGAGTTTCTTTTGCTAAAAATTCTAATGGCGAAAGTGTTAAAGCAGCACTTCCAAAAAAAGCAGTTTTCAGCCAATCTCTTCTGTTGATAGACATAGTCAAGTTTTATTTATTAAAATTAAAATATTATTTGGAATCAAATTTATTTCATCGGAAAAAAATAAAATTCTAACCGATAAAATTTCACTTTCATCGATTTTGATTTGAATTCGTTTCTGTCGATTCTACTTTTGAATCAGAAATTAAAACTATTACAATGTCTCTATTCACACCACTTATTTGGCTTTTAATAATGTTGCCAATTTTCATTCTCGCTTTCTTCAAATCTAAAAAAGGAAACTTGAAATTCCTTTTATTATTCATCACCATATTTTTAGCTGACACTTATTTGCAGATACTCAGCAAGCAATTAATTCCTGATTTTTTGGGATTAAAATTCGCCTGGATTGGGAAGTTTTTAAGTTTGGTTTTGTCTTTATCAGTTATTTATTTCGTGAGTAAAGATGACAGAAAAGCAATTGGATTTACGACATTTTCCAATTCTAAAAGTCAAGTTAAATACGGAATTTTAGTTTTTCTTGGATTTTTGACATTTGATTTTATCTTCAAATTTATTTTGTTTCCAAAAGGTGGAGAATTTGACTTAGAAACTTTCGTTTTTCAGGCAACAATGCCGGGTTTGACAGAAGAAATATTATTCCGTGGAATTTACCTTTGGATTTTTGATAAGGTCTTTTTGCCGAATTGGAATTACAAAGGAATCACTTTTGGTTGGTCATTTGTGATTGTGACTTTGCTTTTCGGAGTGGCTCACGGCGTTGTTTTGACTTCGGATTATCAATTTAAATTTGATATTATTACAATCGTTTATCTGACTTTGATTTCGTCTTTCAGTGTAGGAATTCTAAGAAAATTCTCTGGTAATCTTATTTATTCTGTTGTTGGTCACAATGTGATTAATGTCATGAATGCTATCATCAGAATACTGTAAAAATACATTAAACACAAAGGCACAATAAAATTAATCATTCAAAAAAGTTAAGGCACAATGATAAACATTAACGAAGTTAATAAACCTTGTGCCTTAAAATATAAAGCATCAAAGATTATGAATCTTAGTGTCTTTGTGAAATTTCATTATTAATAAAAAAACAATATTATGTCTCTCATTTTCAAAAAAAACATTTCTGTTAATCATCTCGTTATTTTGCACTTATTGCTTTTCTCAGGAAAAAATCAACGTTCTGCTGTTAGGAACTTACCATTTCAACAATCCAGGAAATGATGCAATTAAAGGTATAGAAAGGAATATTTTGACAGCTGACAATCAAAAAGGTCTTGACCAAATCACAAGTTCAATTATTTCTAAATTTAAACCAGACCAGATTTTTGTAGAAAGTAATTTTAATAAAAAAGAAGACTTAAATAATAAATACCAATTATATCTGAAAAATCAGTACAATCAATTTACTGATACCATCAAAAAGCCAAGATTGAAGCGGTTTTACATAGAAGGCGAAACTTTTCAATTGGCTTTCAGATTAGCTAAAAGAGCTAGTATTAGACAGATTTTTCCAATTGATAGTCTTATCGAAATGAGATTTGACATTCTTCAAAAAGAATTGAATTCTAATCCTGTAACGAAAAGTATTTTAGAAAAAAATGCAGCTAAAATGGCTCAATCGAGCGACAAATGTATGTCCAAAGATTTATTAAAAGACGTCTTTCTTGTTTGAATCAAAAAACCCAACTAGCTGAGAATAAAGGTTTTTACATTTCTATCGCTAACAAAGTCAATCCTGATGGCAAATATTTTGGTTCAAATCTCGTTGCGGATTTTTACAAAAGGAATCTAATTATGTATTCCAATATTCAAAATCAGATAGAGCTAAAAACAAAGAATATTTTTATTTTGGTTGGAACTGGTCACGCTGCCATCTTCAGAGAGTTTTTTGAAAATGATGAAAATTTTAATCTGATTGAAGTTGATGAGATTTTGTAGAATAATCTCACTCCCATTATAAATTCTAATCTCAAAAGCTTATTTTTGAAATGCCTTTTTACATTAGCAGAATGCAGACAGAACCGACGATAGCAGAACTTCAACCCAATCAAAACATCTTGATAGAATTCGAAAAATTCTATAACAAAAGTCCGAAAATAATTTTCCATTTTTTGATGTGGTTTGTATTTTCAGCATTGTTATTTCTTAATTATTATATCGAACTCAAACTGTCTGTCTTTGAAGGTTTAATTTTAACATTAAGAAATGCGGTCAACAATATGGTTGTTTTCTATATTTTCTTCTATTTATTAGTTCCGAAAATATTCCTATTAAAGAGAAAAACATCCATTATTTTATTAATTCTGAGCATTCCTATTTTGGTTTATATCTGGATGATTGTCAATCATTTTATGTATGTGTTTTATTATCATTTAGGCTACGAAATCAACGTTCCGGTTTATAAAGACATCATTAAAAAAAATGGCTCTATAAGTTTGATAGAAGCAATTCCTTTCAAGGCTGTTATTGGAAATGCAGTTCTTGTGATTTTTACGATGTTGCCTTTTTTCTTCGTTAAGATTTTGTTGGAAATCATAAAAATATATAACAGAACCACAGAATTGCAACAGCAAAAACTGGAAGTCGAAATCCAGAATATCAACATCGAAAAAGACTTTCTGAAATCACAGTTGAATCCGCATTTTCTTTTCAATACTTTGAATAATCTTTATGGTCTAAGTGTCAAAAAAGATGATCTTGCACCGGAGGTGATCTTGAATCTTTCCGATATAATGAGCTATACACTTTACGAATCTAATGCTGAAAAAGTAGCTTTGGAAAAGGAAATTGATTTCATCAAAAATTATTTTGAATTGGAAAAAATGCGTTATCCAAAAGATAAAAACATTCTGTTGGAAATCTCGGGAGAGGATGAAATTTCCGGACTTTATATTGCGCCTTTGATGACTTTTACATTTATAGAAAATGCTTTCAAATACGGCTTAAAAAGTTCTCAAAATCAATTCATCAAACAAGAAATTGAAATCAAAAACAATACATTTTATTTTATTTTGGAAAATGATATTGATAAGACCGAAATCAAAAAAGAGTTTGGAGGAATTGGATTGGAGAATATCAAAAAGAGACTACAACTACTCTATCCCAATCAACATATTCTGAATATCAAAACTTTGGAAAACAGCTTCAGAGTCGAACTAAAAATTAACTTGTAACGATGGAAAAATTACGTTGTGTCGTACTCGATGACGAACCGATTGGAAGAGAAATCATTGAGAATTTTGTCAAGGAAATTCCGTTTTTGGAATTGACAGATTCTTTTGGAGATTCTGTGGAAGCGCTAATGTTTTTGGAAAACAATTCGGTGGATATTGTTTTCAGCGATATTCAGATGCCAAAGATCAACGGTTTGGATCTAGTAAAAACATTGGAAAATCCGCCGGTTATTATATTTATCACGGCTCACAGAGATTTTGCTTTGGATGGATTCGAAACCGGAGCGACAGATTATCTTGTAAAACCTGTGAGATTTGACCGATTTTTAAAAGCGGTGAATAAAGCAAAAGATTATATCAATCTGAAACGAAATTCAACAGTTCATCAGGTGAATGATGACCGAATTTTCATCAAAGCGGATGGAAAACTCACAAAAATTCTTCTGGACGAAATCCTGTATGTAGAAGCGCAAGGCGATTATTTGAAAATCGTTATTAATAATGAATCATACACGACTTTAGCAACGTTAAAATCTATGGATGAAGTTCTGACTTTGCCCAAATTTTTCCGAGTTCAAAGGTCTTTCATCGTCAATCTGGAAGCTATCAGAAGTTTAAACGGAAATATGGTTGAATTAACGAATGGAAAGAGCATTTCAATTGCTTTGAACAAGAAAGAGGAATTGTATCAGGTTTTGGGGATTAGATGATTTTCGCTAGTCAAATATGGTTTTCCGTAAGTTAATCATAATCAAGGATATTATTTTTAAAAATAATTTAAAATCTATGAAAAAAATAATATTTGTCATTATTCTCTTTTTGATTTCTTGTGATGGAAATGACCAAAAGGAAATCGAATGGACAAAAAATGGAACTCTGCATCAAGCTAAAATTTCAGACTGGAAGAATTCAACAGAAGAAAATAAGTTAGCAACCTGCGCTGATTTTGTTGCGAGTTTGAAAAAAGTTGAACATCAAAAATATAAAACAGTGTCTGAAATGAAAAATGACGCTATCAATATGCAAGCTTGTATCGAAGAGGCTATTAATGGTGGTGATTATGCTGATGATTTTAAAGTAAGTGAAGTTGCAGTATTATGTCATATAATGATGAAATCAACTAATTAACTTTTTCATAATGTCACAAAAAAAATTACTCCTAAGTGTTATAATTGCAATATTTATAAGTTTTTTAATGTTTACATTTTGGTTACGACCAGCTTTAACAGAGAATTCGGTTGGAATAAGTGAAGCATATATTATTTCAAAAGATTTTGTAAAAGAAAATCTTAAATCTCCTACAACTTCATATTTTTCTTCAGAATATTCTTATAATCAAATTAATGAGAAAGAATTCGAAATAAGATCAGAAGTTGATTCTGAAAATTCATTTGGAGCAAAATTACGCTCTATTTGGATTGTCAAATTAAGATATACCGATGGCGAATGGACAGATAGAAATAATTGGATATTAGAAAATATTGAGATTTATTATATGAAAATACTTTTTTCAATTTAACTTTACTCAAAAATAATCGTCTTGTTCCCATCAATAAAAACCTTATCGTCAAAGACCAATTTCAGGGCATTTGCTAAAACAATTCGTTCAACGTCTTTTCCCATTTTCGCAAGGTCTCTTGCTGTTTTGGAATGACTGACTTTAATAATATCCTGATAAATAATTGGACCTTCATCCAAATCATTGGTCACGAAATGAGCCGTTGCGCCAATAATTTTCACACCTCTTTTGAAAGCCTGTTTGTAAGGATTGGCGCCAATGAACGCTGGCAAAAATGAATGATGAATATTGATGATTTTCCCTTCCAGATTCTGAATAAAATTAGGCGAAAGAATCCGCATAAACTTAACCAAAACCAAATAATCGAATTGATAATTTTTCAGTGTTTCTTTAATTTTATTTTCGTGTTCTTCTCTCGTGATATTTTCTGCAGGAATATAGATAAATGGAATATCGAATTTTTCTGTCAGTTCTTGTAAAGTTTCATAATTCCCAATGACCGCTAAGATATTAAAATTCAAATCTTTGAACTGATTTCTAATCAGCAAATCTGCAAGACAATGATGTTCTTTGGTAACGAGAATCACAACATCTTTTTTCCGTCCATCCACGCAATCCACTTTAGAATCGGGAGGCAACATCGCCAAAACTTCTTTGGCAATCTGTTCCCTGTCACAATCACCTTCGAAAGTCGTGCGCATAAAAAAACGTCCGTTATCTTCATCCACAAATTCATCATTTTTCGTGATATTGAACTCATTTTTAAAGAGCAATTCAGATATTTTATAGACTAAGCCTTTTTCGTCTGTGCAATTGATTCTAAGAATAGTTTCCATCGGTGTTTTTGAGTTTTTTTAATTAGCAGAAATTGCTTTGTATGGACTTAATTTTCCTAATTTCCCAACAGATCTTACTACAACTGTCGTCAGTTTTTTTCCATTTGAAAATGATAAAACTGTTTTATTAATGAGTTCCGGAGACAAGATTTCAGTTTGCCAATTGTCGCCATATTTCAGATAAATCACATAAGACAAAGCTTCGGGCTGTTTGTTCCAGCTAATCACAAAATTATTGGATTCTTTTTTGAGATTCACATGAAGTTCTGATAAAGGTTCTGAAGCCAACCAATTTGTTTCGGGAATGAGAACTTTATCTTTATAAGAGTTGTTTTTCAACTCCTGTTGCATCTCGTAACTTTTACTAATTCCTGCAATGCTGTAGTGGACTTCTCCTGTATTATTTTTAATAATCTGTCTTGTCACCTCTATTTCGCGGGCGATTTCTGTTGCTTTATTTGGAGATTTTACAGCAACGGTGTTAAGACCTGGCCAAAGATGACGACCTTTTGTATTCTCATCACTCCACCATTGTAAAAGAAGCGGAAAACTTTGTCCCGGCGAATCGACAGGCCAATACAACTGAGGCGTAAAATAATCTACCCAACCTTGGTTCAGCCATAATTTGGCATCTGCATACAATTCATCATACTGAGAAGAACCTTTGATTCCAGTGGGATAACCGGGTTTCCAAATTCCAAATGGACTGATTCCGAACTTCACATCATTTTTTTGAGCTTTAATTTCGTCATATACTCTTTTCACAAATTTGTTGACATTTCCTCTTCGCCAATCTGCTCTGGAAAGCGTTCCGCCAGATTGCTGATAGACGGACCAAGTTTTGTAATCAGGGAAATCTTTTCCGCCATTATATTCGGCATACGGATAGAAATAATCATCCAAATGAATTCCATCAACATCATATCTCGAAATAATATCTTTAATCACTTTTGAAGCCTGATCTTGCGTTCTGTCATCAGCCGGATCAAACCAATACATTCCGTTTTTTAGCTTCACAACATTATCAGGCGATTTTCTGACCATCGATTCTGAGGAGATTGCGCCACCATTGGAATGATGTGCACGGAATGGATTCAGCCAAGCGTGAAATTCTAAACCACGTTTATGACATTCTTCAATCCAAAATTCCAAAGGATCATACTCAGGATAAGGTGCTAAACCAATTTGTCCAGTCAAAAAATGCGACCAAGGTTCGTGAGTACTTTTATACAAAGCATCCGCCGAAGGACGAACTTGTAAAATTACCGCATTGAAATTGAGATCAACCAACATATCCAACATTTGTATCGCTTCTTGTTTTTGCTGATCTACGGACAGATCATTTCTAGATGGCCAATTGATATTCGCAACCGATGCAATCCAAACAGCTCTGAACTCTCTTTTGATTTCAGGTAATTTGATATTATTCAATTGAACAACTGGTTTGGGCGGAAGCTTAATTTCAGTTTTTGTAATTGGTTTTTTAACACCAGATTTAGTTGGTGATTTTTTAGTCTTTGTTGCACAAGAAACTACAAAGATTGCCAATAAAAGTATTTGGAAAAATGATAATCTGAAACGCATAGTTTGCAAAACTAAAGGATAAATTTAGAATAACAAAAAAAGCATCCAATAATGGATGCAGTTCTGTATACTTTTATAATAAAATCATATTCTTCTGATTAAATCTCGAGCACCGTGATGAATCATCAAAATATGAATTTCATCCTGCGAAACAATCTTATAGATAATTCTGTAATTTCCTTCAATAATCTCTCTTACACTTTTATCATTGCTTTCACTTACAAGTTTTCCAATAAAAATATTTGATTTTATAACTTCAGTTTTTGTTTGAATTTTTACAATTTGTAATTGAGCATATCTTTTAGAATCGTGAGAAATATAATCATAAATTTCCTTTAAATCTAATTTCGCAGATATTAACCATTTAATGCGAACCATTGCTGAATCTCGTTTTTGAGTTGGTCCTCATCAATCGTTTCATTTTTGTCAGACTCTTGTAACCTCTCTTCCAATTTCTCAATAAAAATTAATCGCTCAATAACTTCCTCAATGCTGATTTCATCTGGAAAATCGTCAATATGTTTTTTTAGTTTTTCTTTGGTGATCGTCATCTTTGTATGAATTTATTAAGCTAAGTTAATCAATTTAAAAAGAACAAAAAAGCCTTCAAAATATGAAGGCTTTTAAATTTATGAAGATTAAGCTTTTGCTTGTCTTTCCAATCTTTTTCTATCTTCTTCAGAAAGGATTTTCTTTCTCATACGGATGAAGTTAGGCGTAACCTCGATTGCTTCATCAGCTTGGATATATTCCATACATTCTTCTAGAGAGAACAAGATTTTTGGTGCAACACCAGTATCTTTATCTTTTCCGGCTGCACGCATATTATTCAACTGTTTAGCTTCTACAATATTTACAACCAAATCACCAGGTTTGTTTTGCTCACCGATAATCATTCCAGTGTAGATTTCTTCACCTGGATCAACGAAGAACTTACCTCTATCTTGAAGTTTGTTGATAGAATATTCTGTAGCTGGACCAGTTCCTTTACTTACTAATACACCATTGTTTCTTCCAGGAATAGCACCTTTGAAAGGCTTATATTCTGTGAAACGGTGCGCCATAATAGCTTCACCAGCAGTTGCAGTCAACATTTGAGAACGCAATCCGATTAGACCTCTTGAAGGAATCTCGAATTCCATATGTTGCATTTCACCTTTAGTTTCCATAATGTGAAGGTCACCTTTTCTCTGAGTTGCTAAGTCGATAACTCTAGAAGCAAATTCCTCAGGAACGTCAACAACCAAAGATTCATAAGGCTCCAATTTTTGACCATTTTCATCTTCTTTCAAGATAACTTGTGGCTGACCAATTGTCATCTCATAACCTTCTCTTCTCATGGTTTCAATCAAAACTGATAAGTGAAGAATACCTCTACCAAAAACCAGGAAAGTGTTCGCATCGTCAGTTTGTTGAACTCTCAATGCCAAGTTTTTCTCTAATTCCTTAGTTAATCTTTCTTTAAGGTGGTTTGAAGTTACATATTTACCATCCTTACCAAAGAAAGGTGAGTTGTTGATAGAGAACGTCATATTCAATGTCGGTTCATCAATTGCTGTTCTTTCCAATGGCTCAGGATTTTCCAAGTCAACGAAAGAATCTCCAATTTGGAACGCATCGAAACCTACTACAGCACAGATATCTCCTGCTTGTACTTCAGTTACTTTTTTCTTTCCAAGACCTTCGAAAACGTAAAGTTCTTTTACTTTTCCTTTCACAATTTTTCCATCTGCCTGAGCAAGACCAATCCATTGAGATTCTTTTACCTCACCTCTTGTTACTTTTCCAATTGCAATTCTTCCTAAGAAAGAAGAGAAATCTAATGAAGTAATCTGCATCTGAAGGTTACCTTCAGTTACTTTTGGTTCTGGAACATATTGTAAAATCCCGTCTAATAATGGGAAAATATTATCTGTTTCTTCTAATGAAGTGTTGAACCAACCTTGTTTAGATGAACCATAGAATGTTGGGAAATCCAACTGCTCTTCAGTAGCATCAAGGTTGAAGAACAAGTCAAAAACTTGGTCGTGAACTTCGTCCGGACGACAGTTTGGTTTGTCAACTTTGTTGATTACAACCAAAGGTCTAAGACCAAGTTCCAAAGCCTTTTGAAGTACAAATCTTGTCTGTGGCATTGGTCCTTCGAACGCATCCACCAACAAAATAACTCCGTCAGCCATTTTCAAAACTCTTTCTACCTCACCACCAAAATCGGCGTGACCAGGTGTATCGATTACATTGATTTTAACGTCTTTGTAATTTACAGAGATGTTTTTTGAAAGAATGGTAATCCCTCTTTCTCTTTCCAAATCGTTATTATCCATAATCAACTCACCGCTCTCCTGATTCTCTCTGAAGATGTTGGTTGCGTGAATAATCTTATCAACCAAAGTCGTTTTTCCGTGGTCAACGTGTGCGATAATCGCTATATTTCTAATGTTTTGCATATCCATTTTTTACGCGTGCAAATGTAGTGAAATTTTATGGGAAGATGAACTCTGATTCAATTATTTTTAAAAATAAGGCTAAATAATTAACATCTAATTAAAGCTTTGTTAATCAGCAGATTAATTAAAGGCTTTTCAGAATTTCTTTTCCATCAACGGATTGTGTGAAAATCAGATAATGATTTCCGCCGTCATTCAGCTTGTATTTTTTCTTGATTTCTTCCGGTTTTAGAGGATAATTTTTGGAAATAATATTGTACTTCTCTCCTTTTTTCAAATCTTTAGCCTCGGTTTTTTCTATTTCTAAAACTCTTCCAGGGAAATTTTCGATTTTGTTTTCTGAAGTATAAAAATGTGTATTTGGATGCAGTTTTTTCAATCCGAATTGTTCTGAAATAATATTAAATGCGCCAGCTTTTAAAATTGAATTGTTTGGAATATAGAGGAAATTCAAACTTCCTGAGAATTCTGACTTTGCCAATTTTTCGTCATTGAAATTGAAAGAAAATCCTGGTTCATCAGATTCGAGATTGATACATTTAATAGTTGTCGGCTGTTGGCTGTCAGTTAATGGATTATTTTCTATAGTTAAAAGGAGTTCTTTCACTTCATTTTTAACCGCAATAATTTGAATTTCAGTAATATTTTTTAATTCTGAAATGAGATAAGAAATATCAATCAAAGGTGATAATTTGACAATAATTTTGTCTCCAATCGAATGTAATTTTTCTTCTATTTCTAATAGATTTGGTGATAGATCTTCAAGTAAAAATTTCTTTTTGTTTTGCTGGTCTCTTCTCGCTGGGTCAAGATAAACGACGTCAAACTTAGTAGAATTGTCAGTATGAGGCTCTCGAAGACTTTCTAAAAACACTTCCAAATTTTCATTAATGAAATGGGCTTTTCGATTTAATACTTTCCAATTATTTTCAACGATTGAAATCAATTCTGGATTTTGTTCGATTAATGTTACTTCATCAAAATTCTTAGACAAAAAATAGGCATCAATCCCGAAACCACAAGTTAAATCAAGAAAAGATTTTCCTTTAAGATTTTGAGCTTTATATTTTGCAGTTGATTGAGATGAAGCTTGTTCCAGATTGAGATTTGGAGGGAAAATAATTCCTTCCTTTAATAAAAATGGAAACTTCTTCTCAGCTATTTTTTTGCCTTTAACTTGTTGCACAATTTCTTGAATCGTAACATCAGAAAATGGCGATTTTTTCAATAATAATTTATTTAAATCAGAATTGAGATTTTGATTGATATAATTTTGAATATCAGAAGAAATTAATTTTGAAAAATCCATTGATTATTATTTAAACCGACTTCATATTGTCGCCATCTCTAAAATTCAGTCTTCTGAAAACTAGACCTGAAAGTATCGTGAGAAACCCTACCACCAAAAATGTGTAACGAAACGCCGTGTGAACCTGATTTTTAACTAAAGTCGTGTCGCCTTCAAACAATTTTAAAACAATCAAACCAAATGCAATCCCAAATCCAACCGCAAACTGTTGATTAACAGAAACCAGAGAATTGCCACTGCTATTTTGGTAAGGTCGCAGATCAGCAATAGAAATCGTATTCATCGACGTAAATTGAATCGAATTAAAAAATCCTAAAATCAACAAAATCGGAACAAACCAATAAATTGAACTGTGGACACTCGGAATCGCCAGACAGCAAATCAAAATTCCGATTGTAAACGTATTGACCATCAAAGTTTTGCGGTAGCCAAATCTATCCAAAATCCCAATGACAAAAGATTTTCCGAACATTGCTGTAAGAGCCATCGGTGCAATAATCCAACCAGAAGTGAGCGCCGATTTTCCATAAGCAATCTGAATCATTAACGGAACTAAAAGCGGAATGGAACTAATGCCTAGTCTTGTTGCCAGATTTCCTAAAATCCCAACCCTGAATGTTCGGACTTTAAAAAGATTCAATGGAAAAATAGGGTTATTGTCTGTTTTCGCGTGTTTGTAATAGAAGTAAAGCATCAGAAAACCCAGAAAAAATATCATCAAAACAGGTGTAATATTTTGAGCATTTCCCAATAATTCCAACGCACTTGAAAGTAGTAAGGAAGCCAAAGCAAAAATCAGAAATCCCTTTAAATCAAAATCGATGACGGGCGATTTATAATTCGGCATATATTTTAAACTAAGAATAATTCCCAGAGCTCCTATTGGAATATTAATCAAAAAGATCCAGTGCCAACTGAGATAATCTACCATATACCCACCTACGACAGGCCCCATTACCGGTCCAATCAATGCTGGAATGATGGCGAAATTCATTGCTTTCAAAAGTTCATTTTTATTGAAAGCCCGAATCAATGCTAATTTCCCAACCGGCGTCATCAAGCTACCACCAACTCCTTGAATCACTCTGGAAATTACCAATTCGGTAAGATTTTGTGACAACGAGCAAAATAATGAACCTAGCGAGAAAACAAATAAAGAAAGAATGAATATTTTTTTAGTTCCGAATTTATCCGCCAAAAATCCGCTCACTGGCATAAACAAAGCTAAAGTCAGAACGTAACTAATGATAGCATTTTGCATATCCAAAGGCGATTCCTGCAAATCTCGGGCAATGGAGGGTAATGATGTATTTAGAATTGTAGAATCCAGCATCTGCATAAAAATCGCGGTTCCTAAAATCAAGGGAAGAAATTTTTTAACAGAATCGGTAGTTATATTTTCGTTCATAATTATCAAATAAAAAAATCCGCGTAATGCGGACCTAATCTATACCAAAGGTTCTTGTTGACTTAAACAGTGGAAACTTCCCAATCCCCAAATAATATCGGTAGAATCGATTCCCACGACTTCTCTATCAGGAAAACATTTTTGGATGATTTCTAAAGCCAATCCATCTTTATCGCATCTGTAAGTTGGCACAATCACTGATTTGTTAGCGATGTAAAAATTGGCGTAAGAAGCTGGTAATCTTTGTCCGTCACAATACACTGGGTCTGGCATTGGAAGCTTGATGATATTAAGTTTTTCGCCGTTTAGCAAAGTCATTTCTTCTAGTTGGCGAAGGTTTGTTTGAAGAATTTCATAATTATCATCTTCAGGATTATCTTCAATCACTGTTAGAACTGTATTTTCATTTACGAATCTGATGGTGTCATCAACGTGACCATCTGTATCGTCACCTACAATTCCGTCATCTACCCAAAGAACTTGCTTTTGTCCGTAATATTTTTTCAGAAACTCTTCTACTTCTTCCTGCGAAAGATGTGGATTTCTGTTTTCATTAAGCAGACAAGATTTTGAAGTCAAAACTGTTCCGGCACCGTTGAATTCAACAGAACCACCTTCCATAATAATTCCAGGATACAAAACAGGCAATCCTTTTTCTTCAGCAATTTTTGTCGGAATCACATCATCTAATTCGAATGGCGGATATTTTCCTCCCCACGCATTGAAGCCCCAATCAACAATGATTTTCTTTGGTTCTTCTCCGTTCTTATTTACTAAAAAAGCAGGTCCGTGATCTCTGCACCAGGCATCATTGGTTTCGTGAAAGTAGAATTCAACTTTAGAAATATCCGCTCCGGCTTTGGAAATATGCTCCATTGCAAAAGCCTGCATCTCTTGGTCTTTGACATTAATGCACACAAATTCACCTTTGGTTAATTCAGCAATGAATTGTGCATAAGCAGGGTAAATCAAATCGATTCTTTCTGGCCAGGATTCTTCTTTATGCGGCCAAGACAACCAAGTTGCTTCGTGTTCTTCCCATTCTGCGGGGAAAGTGTATCCATTTTCTAACGGATTAAAATCTTTATCTATAACCATTAATCCTCGTCAATAAAACGTTTTGTAATCGGCGAATAAGTTTCAATTCTTCTATCTCTAAGGAATGGCCAGTGCTTTCTCATATAATCGGTCTGGGCAAGATCAACTTCTGTTACCACAACTTCTTCTTTATCGTGAGAACCAAGATATAAAAGCTTTCCTTGAGCATTGGTCACAAAACTTCCGCCCCAGAATTTCATTGCACCATCTTGCTCAAATCCTACTCTATTGACAGAAACTACCGGAACGCCATTTGCAACTGCATGAGAACGCTGAATTGTCTGCCAGGCATTGTATTGATCTTGATTGGTTTCTTCATCCTGGTCGGTTGCCCAGCCAATTGCTGTTGGGTAGAACATAATATCTGCGCCCATCAACGCAGTGATTCTTGAAGCTTCCGGATACCATTGATCCCAACAAATCAGTACACCAATTCTTCCGAATTTTGTATCAAAATTTTTATAACCTAAATCGCCTGGTGTGAAATAGAATTTTTCATAAAAAGCAGGATCATCCGGAATATGCATTTTACGATATTTACCAAGATAAGTTCCGTCAGCATCAATAACAGCCGTTGTATTATGATAAAGACCTTGTGCTCTTTTTTCGAATAATGAAGCGATGATTACAACGCCCAATTCTTTAGCAACAGGAGACAATGCATCTGTTGAAGGACCAGGAATTGGTTCCGCCAATTCGAAATTATCATAGTCTTCTACATCACAAAAATACAATGATGTAAAAAGTTCCTGTAAACAAACAATTTGAGCTCCTTTAGCAGCAGCATCTTTTATCTTTTCAATGGCTTTGTTCAGGTTTGACTGCTTATCAGCAACGCAAGACATCTGAACTGTTCCGATTTTAACCTTTGACATTATTTTAAAAATTTTTACAAAAATACTAAGATTCTAGGGAATCAAAAATTCAACCAAAAGATTTAGGGTAATATTTCTAAAAATTAATTTCCTCATCTATAATTTCTATGCTTTAAAACTGTTAATTCCTTGGGAAACTTTACCTTTGTATCAAATAAAAATGGTACAGAACTATGATGAATTATCACACCAGAAAGTGGATCAAACCAGAAGACCTAAACCCAAACCATTCTCTTTTCGGAGGAAGACTGTTGCAATGGATTGATGAAGAAGCAGCACTTTATGCGATTATCCAGCTAGAAAATTCGAGGGCAGTAACAAAATATATTTCTGAGATCAATTTTGTGAGTTCGGCAAAACAAGGCGACATTATTGAGATTGGAATTGAAGCAGTGGAATTTGGTAGAACCTCTTTGACACTAAGATGTGAAGTTCGAAATAAAATGACACATCAAAAAATTATTACGATTGACAAATTGGTTTTTGTAGCTCTTGGCGAAGATGGATTGCCAAAACCGCACGGAAAAACAAAAATCGAATATGTTGAGGATCGACTTTATGTTAAAAATACGAATCCAGAATTATAATAGAATCTAAACCAGATTCTATTTTTTTAGTCCGATATTTCAGCAAGGTTAAATTATCTCTTCCAAAAATTTTAATTAAATTCGTGAAATTTTAAAAATTTAAAATGAAAAAAATTCTCTTATCAGCTTTTGCATTGTCAACAGTAATGACATTTGCTCAGCAATACGGAGGGATGTGGATTCCGACAGAAGTTAATGAAAAAGAAATGAAAGAACTTGGAATGAAAATCTCTGCCAAAGATATTTTCAATCCGGAAAAAGCAAGCATCAAAGATGCCGTAGTTCAGTTTGATGGTGGTTGTACTGCGGAAATCATTTCGGGAAAAGGATTGTTATTGACTAATCATCATTGCGGTTATGATAATATCCAGTCTCACTCAACCGTAGAAAATGACCTTTTGACCAATGGATTCTGGGCAAAAGATATGAATGGAGAATTACCAAATCCTGGAGTGACTGTAGATTTCATTACTGATATCAAAGAAGTGACAAAAGACATTCTTGCAGGAACTAACGGTCTAACTGTAAAAGATCTTGATGCGAAAATCAAACAAAATACAGACGCTTATATTGCTTCTCAAAAACCAGAGAGCTATCAGAAAATATCCGTAAGGTCTATGTATTATGGTAATAAATATTATGCTTATGTCATAGAAACTTACAAAGATATCCGTTTGGTTGGCGCACCGCCTTCAGCGATTGGAAAATACGGTTCTGATACAGACAACTGGGTTTGGCCAAGACATACGGGAGATTTCTCTATGTTTAGAATCTACGCCGATAAGAACAACAAACCTGCAGAATATTCCAAAGATAATATTCCCTATACACCGAAACATTTCTTACCAATTTCTATCAAGGATAAGAAAGAGGATGATTTCACTTTTGTTTTCGGATTCCCAGGAAGAACAACGGAATATCTTCCTGCTGTAGCAGTTGAAAAAATTATGACGGAAATTGATCCGGCGATGATTTCTGTGCGTGATGTCACTCTTAAAACGCTTGATGAAAAAATGAGAGTGGACAACGCTACAAGAATAAAATACGCATCTAAGTATGCAAGAATCTCCAACGCCTGGAAAAAATGGCAAGGTGAAATCGAAGGTCTTAAAAAGTCTAATGCTGTTGGAAAAAAACAGCAATATGAGCAATCTCTGATTTCTAAAAATCCGGCAATCAAAACAACAATTGACGGACTTAACAAACTTTATAATGAGCAAGCACCTTACGCCTTGAACAGAGCTTACTACAGTGAGTTGCCAAGAAATGCTGAAACTTTGGCTCTAGGAAGTTTATTTGGGAGTTATGTAGAAGCTGTAGAAAATGGAACTTCTTCTCAGAAATCTTTAGATAATCTGAAATCGAGATTGTCTGAAATTTATAAAGATTATGAGAGCAGTCTTGATGCAAAAGTAACTGCAAAAGTGATTGCACTTTATGCCAACAAAACACCTCAGCAGTTTTTACCAGCTGGTTTTGAAAATTATAAAGATGTGAATCAAAACATTACAACCATAGAAAATTGGGCGAAAAACTCTGTCGTGATGGGAAGCGGAAAAGTGAATGGCGCAACAGTTTATTCTGATATTAATAAAGTTTTTGCAGATCAGAATGCTTTGGTTCAAGCGCTTAAAAATGATCCAATTGTTCAGCTTTACGCATCTATCAAAGGAACTTATGTAAAAACAACGCACGATAAAGTGACGTCTTATCAAACTGAAATCGATGCTTTGCAAAAACAGTTTATGGCTCAGCAAATGGAAACAGATAAAGACAGAAAATTCTTTCCAGATGCCAATTCTACTTTGCGTGTAACTTATGGAAAAGTGAAAGGTTCTAATCCACGAGATGCTGTTACTTATGGTTATCAAACACATCTTTCTGGTGTGATGGAAAAATATATTCCTGGAGATTATGAATTTGATTTGCCTAAAAAACTAATCAATCTTTACAACACCAAAGATTACGGAATCTATAAAGATAAATCAGGCGATGTTCCGGTTAACTTTACAGCAACCAATCACACCACTGGTGGAAACTCCGGAAGTCCGGCTTTGGATGCTTACGGAAATCTAATTGGCCTTAACTTCGATAGACAATGGGAAGGCACGATGAGTGACATCAATTATGATCCTAAATTGTGTAGAAATATAATGGTGGATACAAAATATATCTTGTTTGTGATTGATAAATATGCTGATGCAAAATGGTTAATCAACGAGATGAAAGTTGTGAAGTAATTAAATATTAAATTAAATAGAGCTTTGCCAAAGATGATTATCTTTGGCAAAGTTTTTTTCCAATGAGCTTCAAAACCAAATTTTTCCGAATTGTCAACCCAATAACAAAGATATTCTCCTTTGAAAAATTTTTTGGTTCATTACCTTTTGATAATTTGATTTTGGTTTATCATTTGGTTTCTGATGAAGATGTAAAACATGTCAAACATCTTTTTCCTTACCGCTCTGTCAGACAGTTTGAAAAAGATCTCGATTTTCTGTCAAACCATTTTGAATTCGTTAATTGGGAAGATTATCTCAATCAAAAGAAAACTTCGAAGCCAAAACTTCTATTGACTTTTGACGATGGTTACAGCGAGTTTTATGACATCATCTCTCCTATTCTTCTCCGAAAAGGAATTTTCGCTATTAATTTTATCAATCCAAAGTTTATTGATAACAAAGAATTGATGTGGCGGAACAAAGCCAGTTTGATTGTTTCGGAAATTATTGAGAATGGAACTTTTCAAGAAAAGATGCACAAATTAACCGGAGATGAATTAAACGAAATTGTTTCTTCAATCTTAAGTATCAATTTTGAAAATCAAAATCAGTTGGATGAAATTGCCAATCATTTAGAAATCAATTTTGAAAACTATCTCCAAAACAATCCAGTCTATCTAACTACGAAACAATTAATCAAACTAAAAAAAGATGGTTTTGGAATTGCCTCTCACGGTTGGGATCACCCGCTTTATAATCAACTTTCTCTAGAACAACAAATCGATAATACACAGAAATCCTTAGATTATATGATAGATAATCAATTTCTGAATGATTCTTTTGCTTTTCCTTTTACAGATCATTTGGTGACAGAGCAATTTTTTGATTTGATTTTTAAACAAAATTCTGATTTAAAATACACCTTTGGAGCGGCAGGGTTAAAATTAGACTCTTATTCTAAAAATATCCAGAGAATTCCGATCGAAACCAAAAATTATTCAGCCGAAGAAATTCTAAAAAACGAAATTATCTATTATCAAATATTGAAAATGCTTGGCAAAAACACGATTAAAAGAAGCTGAAATTATGCTTTGAACAAAGTGTTTGCTATATTTGTTTAAAATTAATGATCGGTGATAAATATTGTTGGATTAAACAAAGCACAGTTAAAAGGATTTACGCAAACTATACAATTCAAAAATTTTGAATTTGCTCCCATTTCTGAACTTAGAGAATCTTCTCACATCCACAATCCCCGCGCTACAGATAAAGATATCTTATTATTTTTAGCTTTTGATGACGATCAACTTGCAGGTTATTTAGGTATTCTTCCTGATGATGTCAATGATAAAAATGGTGAAAAAATCCATTTTGGATGGCTATCCACATTATTCGTTAGCGAAAAACACAGAGGCAAACAGATCGCTCAGAAGTTACTTTACTCTGCTGAAGAAGTTTATGATAAAAATCTAATGATTACCGAGTTTACACCAAGTGCAGAAAGGCTTTACCGTAAAATCGGATTGTTTGAAGATTTGACTTCCAAAAATGCTGTGCGATATTATTACAAATCCAACCTAGCTGAACTTTTACCTACGAAGAAACCCTTTTTTGATAAGAATAAAATCTGGTTAAAACGATTTGATAACCTGATTAATATTTTCATTCCTTATCTCAGCGCTGGGAAAAACAATCTTTATAAAATCACAAAAACGATTGATAAAAGCTTAAATCAATTTCTCATCAATCAAAAGAAAAATCCAATTGCTAGAAACGCAGAAGATTTCCAATGGATTTTAGATTACCCTTGGCTTTCTCAGGAAACGGAGCAATCTAATTACCTTTTTTCTTCATATTCCAAGGATTATGAGATGTTTTGGGTCTCGGTATATCAGAATCAGGAGATTGTTGCGGCGATGCTTTGTTCAGTAAGAAACGGAAATTTGAAAGTGCTTTATTATTTTGGAAATGTAGAATTTGTAGCAGGAATTCTTCCAAAAATCATCAAGAAATATAAAATCAAAATGATGACAATTTACGATGATAAGCTTAACAGTATGATCCAGAAAAATAAAACGCCAAAATCTATTTATAAGCGACCACTAAAAAGAGATTATCTTACTCATAAAGATTTCAAAGAGAAACTCGGAAAAGATTTTAAATTCAACTTTACTGATGGTGACGGCGATTTTTCTTTTACTTAAATAGATCAATGAACATTGATTTGCAATATTTAAATGATTTAATTTTAAAAGGATTAAATCTTCAGCTTTCGGAAATCACTCCAGATCTGGAATGTGAAGAATATTCTGGTTTCAATTTTAAAATTAATCAAACTAAGTTTAAATTCCGAAAGTCAAAACTGACACCTAAGAAGATTGGTCAATTTGTAACCTTTTGGAAAAGAAATTTAGATGGAAAAACGGTTCCTTTTGACGTTTATGATGATTTTGACTTTTACATTATTTCGATTGAAGAAAGTGAAAACTCTGGCTTTTTCATGTTTCCAAAAATTATTCTAGAAAAAGAAAATTTAATTTCCAGCGGAGAAAAAGCTGGAAAAAGAGGTTTCAGAATCTATGCAGATTGGCATTTTCCGAATAATAAACAAGCTGAAAAAACAAAACTCTGGCAAACCAAATACTTCATCAATTATTCTGATTCTGATGATTCTATTTTAAATGAATTTAGAAAAATTACAAAGCTCTAATACTTTACTTTTCACAATCACAATCTTGTCTCCTATGACGCTTCAATTCATTATCCCAAAACGGATATAGCTTGATTGCGATATAAAAATTGGCTGCGTGAAGATGTTTTTGCTTTAATAATAAAGGAAAAGTATTCTCACTTCCAAGAATCAAAGGTCCAATCCTAAAGTATCCACCAAATTGAAGACTTTTATACTCCGACAAAGTTGTAGAAACTCCGTAACCGATAGCAGCTTTCTGTACAGAATAATTGGCATTAAGAATATTGTTTCGTTTGACAGAGTTCTCAAAAAGAGGAACTCTCTGAATCCAATTGAAATTAACAAAATGATTTTCTTTTATTCTTTGACTATAATTTAAGTTAATACTTGTCGGTAAACCAATTTTAAAACCATTACCAACAAAAGATTTGTTTTCGTCACCATAAGCTTCTTTGCTTAATAGTTTTAAATATTGTTCGGGACTTTCAAATTCCTGATCCTCCAGATTGGGATTATTCTGCAACCAAATGGTATTTCCATTAACAAAACTATGATTTAATCCATGTTTGAAATTGACATAACCTAAATCCAAAATATTAAAAGAAAATTTAGTTTGATACTCATCTTCTCTGGGATTTTTATCAATCATTGTAATTCCCAAATCCAAACCCAAACCAGAACCATTTTGCTTATAATCATAGCGTTTTGTTTCTGAATTATAATTGGTAATGTAATTGACAGAAACATTATAATCAGAAGCATAGATGTTCATCAAATCCGGATTATCCCATATCGCAGGCTCTGTTGCAGTTAGTTTTATATTCTGATGACTGATGATATTAGCAGCGTCTAATCCCATTTCGTATTTCAAATTAAGACCAAAAATCCATTGTTTGTCAGAAGTTGGAAAAATTGTTGTTGCCGCATTAAATCCGATTTCATTCCAATTCATAGCAATTGAAGAGAATGGTTCCATTTCGTAAAACTCAGGTTGTTTGATCATTTCGTTACCAAATCGAAGATAGTTGTCCAAATCCAGAACTGAAGCTTGTGATCTCAGTCGGCTGAATAATCCCAGCACATATTTTTTGTCTTTGATATCAGCTGTCATAGAAAATGATGGTCCCATAATATCAGTATTGAACATCAGGCTGGCATTCTCTTTATTATAAAAATCAAAGACACTTGGTTGAGTTTCTCCGGTAATTCCGCGATTTGGGTTGGCTAATTGTATTGGCGTTCCTGCTAAACCTAAAAGACTTTGTTTAGAAATGTAAGCGTAATCGTTCTGAAGAAAAAGATCTGCAGAAACCAAATTTACATCCCAAGGATTTGGATTGAGAAAAGGCTGTGTTGGCGAAAAAATAGCAGAATTAATGCCGCTGTAACTATCATTGGTAAAAGTAAAATTATTCTGGGCTGTAATTTTTACAATACAGAACACAATCAACCCCAAACAAAATAATTTCAACATTTTACAAACCAGTTAATTATAAACTATTTTTTAAAGAAAATATTGTTGAGTAAGAAAATTGTTAAACATAGGATTAATAATGAGTGTTTAATCCGAAAACCAATATGGAAATTGTACTAATTATGATAAAATATGAAATCCTTGCAATCGATTAAACCACTGATATTCAATACTAATATTTTGTAAAATCAAATGTCTCATATTTGTCACCCTCTGTTTTATTGTACAATTCATAATAAAATTTAGATTTATACAACTAATCTGATTGTATTATGAAAAAATTTAAACTTTTAATTATTGGAGCATTTATGATTACAGTAAAAATAAGTGCACAAAGTGAACCATTTGTGGGACAAATTATGTTTGTACCCTACAATTTTGCACCAATCGGCTGGCATGATTGCGATGGATCTGTGGTAAGTATTGCAGAATATTCTACATTATTTCAGTTAATTGGAACAACTTATGGTGGAAACGGGCAGACAACTTTCGCTTTACCAGATATGAGAGGCAGGGTTATTATAGATGATGGAAATGGAGCTGGTCTTAGTCCATATGTACTTGGACAAAAGGGAGGTACAGAAACTGTAACATTAACAGTTAATCAAATGCCATTTCACACTCATAATGTTGTAGGATCTAATTTAAACGGAAATTCTAGTTCGCCAACCAATGCGGTACCTGCTAATACAAGAATATTAGACCCGGAATATTCTAATGCTACCTCCGATACAACTATGAAAGTCAATACTGTATCAAACAACGGCGGATCTCAACCACATAACAATATGATGCCTACTACAGCAATGAAATGTGTCATCGCTACGGAAGGTATTTTTCCATCACAAAACTAAATACTATGAAAACAAGCAAACTATTTTTTTTGATGTTTATGATCGTAATAAACTCAAAACTCTCCGCGCAAGATGGAACACAATACGTTGGGCAAATCGCCTGGGTATCATTTACTTTTGTACCAAATGGCTGGGCAGAGTGCAATGGTGCATTGCTTCCCATACAGCAAAACACAGCTCTCTTTGCCTTATTAGGAACACAATACGGCGGTAATGGAACAACCAATTTTGCACTCCCCGATTTACGAGGACGAACGCTAATTGGCTCTGGAAACGGACCTGGTCTAACACCGCAATCTAATGGAGAAATGACTGGAGAAAGCCAAACAACTCTTAATATTCTTAATCTACCTTCACATAATCATTCTGTAAAAGCTGTGAAAGCTGTTGGTAACAAAAACACGCCAGGAGGCAATCTACCTGCAAACACGGGAGATGAGGATCAAGAATATTCTACTGCTATTTCAGATACTACTTTTAATACTCAAGCTATACAAGCTAGCGGATCTGGTCAGGCTCATAATAATATGCAGCCTTATGGTACTTTAAAATGTATTATTGCTTTAAACGGTGTATTTCCTCCACATCCTTAATTTTAATATTTATATTATGAAAAATAAAAATTTAATTATACTAGGTTTGATATTATTATCAACAAAAAGTTTTGCTCAGTCTACCCCATTTCTTGGGCAGATAGCTTATGTTACTTTTGGCTACGCACCCAAAGGTTGGGCTGAGTGTAATGGTCAAACCTTACCAATTAATCAGAATGTAGCTCTGTTTTCACTTTTGGGGACGACCTACGGTGGAAATGGCAGTACCACTTTTATGTTACCAAATATCCAGGGTAGGGTTATTTTAGGGAATGGTCAGGGACTTGGTCTACCCAATTATTCACAAGGCGATATTGGAGGAGAAGAAAACCACACGGTTACCTTGAACGAGATGCCGGCACATAATCACAGCTTATTGGCTGTTAAAGCCAATGGTAACACCAGTGATTCAAGTTTAGGTGTACCAGCAGATACAAAAACTCTGGACAAAGAGTACAGCACAGACCTCAGCAGTCCAGCTCTTATGAAAAATGATATGCTTACTAGTACAGGAGGTAGCCAACCACATCCGAACATCCAGCCTTACATCACTTTCAAATGTATCATTGCTTTACAGGGCATATTTCCATCAAGACCTTAAAATTTAAACTTATGAAAAAAATATATTTATTATCAACAATATTACTGTCTGTTGTGGTTCTCGCACAGGATATAACATTCAGTGGATGTACCAATTTGTTTGGTGCTGCCAATTATCTTTTTACCAAGGAAACCAATCCCGATACTTATGGCAAAAGAATCTACGTGACGTCGCCAGTAACGGGAGATCAACCTTGCGGAGGTTTGGGAACTTGCGAATTCAAAATACAATGGAATAATACAATGTCAAGATGGGAATTCTTAGCTGACGAAGGTGACGGCACTTTTACCAGCCCATATCTCATATATTATAATTCTACAGGAAGCAGCACAGCACCGAATCCACCAAGTAATAATGTTGGAACGTGGGTAGAAAATACATCTGTTACAGAAGGCGCTTGCGGTGGAAATTTGACGACTTCCAATTCCAATTTTTCGGGTGATGTTCATACAACAACTTTAGCCGTTAATGAAACTGATAGTGGGAAAGCACTTCTATTTCCTAATCCTGTTGTGGATAATATAGGCATCCAAGGTCTTGGAAGTGCAAAAGAATATCAAATAATAGGTATGAGTGGACAAATAATAAGATCTTCAAAATTTGAAAATAAAATTAATGTCAAGGATTTGGAATCCGGAGTTTATCAATTGATAATTATTACGACCGATTCCAGAACCCATCAGTTTAGATTTATAAAAAAATAAATACTATATTTCTTTAGTTTTATAAGTCGGAAGAGTTTTCTTCCGGCTTTTTGTTTTACAAAATGTAAACACTTAAATTTGATTTAAATCTAAAAACAGAAACAATCCATGAGAATACCAACAATCCTCGGAATTATTGAAAGAAGAATGCTTGTCAATTATATTGTTGAACCAAAGTTTGTGGAGAAGATTTTGCCAAAACCATTTAAACCAAAACTCTATAAAGATAAAGCAATTATAGGAATTTGCTTGATACGATTGAAAAATATAAAACCAAAAGGCTTTCCTAATTTCATTGGAATTAATTCAGAAAATGGTGCTCATAGAATTGCTGTAGAATGGGATGAAAATGGAGAAATGAAAGAAGGTGTTTATATCGCAAGAAGAGATACTAATTTAAAACTAAATTCTCTAATTGGTGGCAGAATTTTTCCAGGTAGGCATTATTATGCAAAATTCAATGTGAAAGAAGAAAATCACAATTATCATCTAGATTTTAAATGTTCGGATAATACAACGATAGAAATTGATGCCAAATTAGTCTCTGAATTTAGTTCAAATTCTATCTTTAAATCTATAGATAATGTTTCAGATTTTTTTGAGAAAGGATCGGTTGGATATTCACCTAATGGTAATTGTTTTGAAGGTTTGAAACTCGAAACATACCATTGGGAAATAAAACCTTTGGAAGTTTCAAATGTAAAATCAAGTTTTTTTGATAATCAGGATGTTTTTCCAGAAGGTTCTATTCAATTTGACAACGCTGTTTTGATGGAAAATATAGAACACGAATGGAAATCTCTAAGAAGTATTAAACAAATTTTATGATTTATTAAATTTACCCAGTTTAAAGTATATAATATTTTGAACAATGCCAAAGCAGACCAGCAAATCAAAATTATTGGATTGATGAATGAATTTATAAATAGGGAAATCAAGAATCTGAAAAAACTACGGTTAACAGCTATCGGTTTTTTGGCTTTGATCAATTGTGTCATTCTAGGCTGTTTTGTTTACTTATTCTATCAGGCTTATACCAGTAGGGATATTCAGGAAAACTTTATCAGCTATGTCTTTCCTACGGTTTTATATCTACAGTTGGTTTTAGCATTATGCTTTGTACCACTCATCGTAATCATCCACAGGAGATTCAGAAGTGTTATGAATGAGCTTGCTGATCTTAATGATGAATTTGTCATCCACTATCAGAATTATATCCGATTTATCCAACGGTTAATGACGGTCATTCCTTTGTATCTGTTTTCACAAAAAGGATTATTGGTATTTATGAATTTCAAAACACAATTAATTCCTCCTAACACAATTAATTTTATAAAAATCAAACGTGTAAATTTTGGACGCTTCAGAAAATGCTCGATTTATCTGTATCAGGACAAAACTTTGATCTCTAAAATAACTTATCACAAAAGCCATCCTGCAGAAGCAGAATTTTTGAAACAAAATACTCATCTGATTAACAAAAATGGCGTCAGGATTGAAGATTAAAATAAAATGAAAACACAACTTTTTCCATTCTTTCTATTATTAATTTTGATGAGCTGTGACACCAAAGGAACAGAACATAAGAATATCATCATCTCAAAGGTTCATTACAAACCGAATTCAAAGATTATTGATACACTTTGGGTTTCTCAAAATGATTCTATTATTTTTAGTCAGAAAGAAATCATGATTGGCAATCCAGGTCAAACACCTGAACCAGTCACTATCTACGAATTGATAGAGCCAAAAGATGGTGTGTATTATTATATCTATGATAATGAAGGGAAACTTTTTATGGAGGGCCGTTATGATGCGAAATACACCTACGAAGGCCACACTACTGACCACGGCGATTTCTACAATTCCAAAACCTACAGATACAGAGACAATGGCAAATTGAGAAGCGTTCACTATATGGAGGATGGCAGAAATGTCAAAACGGAATCTTACAACAGAAAAGAACAACTGGATGAAGTCCGATATATTGATAAAAAATCCGAAACTACTACTAAAGTCGAGATGTACGAAAATGGTGAAGTGAAGAAGACCAGAGTCTATACCAGTTTTGATAATTATTATATCGTTCCGGGAGCGACTAAACCATAACATCAAAAACAAAAAAGTGAAGCACTTCTGCTCCACTTTTCTTATTTAAAAATCAATTAAGATTAATATCCGAAAATCTCTTCAAGACTTACTTCTGTGAAAGTTCCCATCTTGTTGATAGACTCCATATTCAGGTTTTCTTTTTTACCGATGATTGCGGTGTTGTATTGCAACGGTTTGATTTCGGTATTGTAGAAACTGGTTAATTCCGGCAAAGTCAGTTTTTGGATCTCTGCATAGATATCTTTTCTCACATCATAATCTATTCCTAATTTCTTAAGCGATAACTGATTGTAGTAAGTTACCGTTCGGTTGATTCTGTTAGATGCGATTTGTTTCAAAGCAGATCCTTTTGCATTCTCGAACTGAGCCGGGATTTGAGGTAATTCTGCCATTAGATCACCCATTGCAGCAACTGCTAATGGTAATTTGTTAGCTTGAGTTCCGATGTAGTTAGTCACATAGTTCGCGTGATTTTTCTCCGTCGCATTGGCATAAGATACATAAGCTGAATATGCCAGAGACTTACTTTCTCTGATCTCCTGGAACACGATAGAAGACAATCCACGCCCAAAATATTCATTGAAAACACTCGCTTTTCCGAAGTTTGCGACATTCACATTACCAGCCTTTGCAACCTTAGACATTTCCATCTGCACCATATCATACGGGGTAAAATATACTTTTCCGGCAGTTGCAGGTTCAGCGTATTCTTTAGCAGCTGCAGGCTGTAGTTTTGTATTAACAATGTAAGGCTTCACCGCTTTTTCCAATCCTTTTTGGTCTTCTCCGTAAAGGAAAACTTCGTAAGGATATTCGTTAAGTGTTTTGATTTTAGAAATCAATTCAGTCACGTTAATGCTTTTCAAACGGTCTTTAGAAATCACATCCGTCATTCTGGAGTCTTTACCAAATTTAGCATAGTTAGCCAACGCAGCCATTATCCTGTTCTTGTCTTTCTTCGCCACTTCTCTGGATTCCAAAATGGTATTAACCGTTTGGTCGTAGATAGCTTGATCTGCTTTCACGTTATTGATCCAGTGATTCATCAGCTCTACTCCTTTCTTCATATTGCTTTCCAATCCACTTAGCGCAATAATCATCTGGTCGTTTGACGTTCTGAATTGATTCGTAATTCCCAGTTTGTAAAACTCTTCTTTCAGTTGTTCCGGCGTGTATTTATCCGTTCCAAGATATTGAAGAACCGTTACACCAAGCGCCAGTTCTTTGTCATTATCAGTCCCGAAAGGGAAAACATAATTCACCTGAGCCACTTCATTGTATTTATTCTTGATGAAGCTAACTTTTTTGTCTTTGATTGTAGAGGTTGCAATGGCGGTTTTGAAATCAATGAACTCTGGTTTGATGTCAGAAGATTTGGTATTGATAATGTCTTTCAGGAAAGGCGATTGCGCCTCTCTGTTCAGTTTAATTGGTGTGATTCCCGGGTTTTCTACACGCACCAGTTTATCATTCACACCTTTTTCTTTGTAAACAACAACATAGTTATCCTTGAAGAATTCGTTAGCAAACTTTACTACATCCGCCTTGGTAATCGCTTCGTATTGGTTGATTTCGTCCAGCTCCTGCTCCCACGTTCTGTTACCTATGTAAGTTGAATATAATGTTGTAGCCAATCCATCTGCCGTTTCCCAACGTTTCATTCTCTGAACTTTTAAATCATTTACTATTGCGTTCAGCATCCAGTCTGGGAATTGTCCTTTCTTAACTAAATCGATTTGTTCCAATAGCAATTTCTTAGCATCATCAAAACTTTGTCCATCTTTTGGAACCACGCTTAAAACAAATGCACCATACGTTTTGAAAGGCGATTCGTAAGCACCAGCACCTAATGTTTTTTGTTTTTGGTTGATGTTAAGGTCGATTAAACCTGCGTCACCGCTGTTACTTAATATCTCTGCAACTACATCAGCTAATCTGGCTTCCTGGGTTCCGTTAGAATCTGTTCTCCAGGCCAAGGTCATTCTTGGTGCAGAAGGGCTTTTCACGGTTCTTGAGACAATGCTCGTCATTGGCTCTTCAGAAACCATTTTCTTCATCGGCAACTCTTTATATTTGAATGTGCCAAAATACTGATCCACCAGTTTAATTGTTTTATCAAAATCTAAATCACCAACTAAAACTACTGCCATATTATTAGGCACATAATAAGTATCAAAATATTTATGAATCGCCACCATAGAAGGACTTTTCAAATGCTCAGATGTTCCAATTGTCGTTTGCTGACCATTTGGATGTTTTGGGAAAAGCGCTTCCATCATGGCATAATTCACCAATCTTCCATCATTATCCTGAGCACGGTTGTACTCTTCGTAAACCGCTTCCAACTCTGTGTGGAATAATCTCAAAACCAATTCAGAGAAACGCTCGTGTTCAACTTTTAGCCATTTTTCCAGTTCATTGGATGGAATATTGTTTTTGTAAACCGTTTCGTCCAGCCAGGTGTGCGCATTGGTTCCGGTTGCTCCAAGAGAAGAGATCGCTTTATCATATTCGTTAGCAATCGCATATTTTGACGCTTCCTGAGAAACCTCATCGATTTTCTTGTATAATGCTTTTTTCTTTGCAGGATCTTTTTCTGCTTTGTGCTGTTCATACAAGTCGGAAATCTGTGCCAACAATGCTTTTTCTTTTGCCCAGTCGCTGGTTCCCAATTTAGAAGTTCCCTTGAAAACCATATGTTCCAGGTAATGTGCTAATCCTGTATTGTCGCTTGGGTCGTTATTAGAACCTGTTCTTACAGGAATGTAAGTCTGGATTCTTGGTGCATCATCATTTTTAGCAAGATAAACTTTCAGTCCGTTTTTTAAGGTGTAAACCCTAACGCCCGATTGGTCGTTTTTTACCGTCTCGTAGGTATAGCCTTGTTTATCTGTAGCAGTTTGTGTTTCAAATTTCTGTGCCATTGCATTCATCATAAATAATAGTGAAATCGAAATAAATAGTTTCTTCATAGTAATACTTTTATTTTTTCGGAGCGTAATTTACGCAACATTTTATTAGTCACAAAGAATTGAAAATTGTTACTTAGATGAATAAAGAATGGTCTTTTGAAAAATAATATTTGATTTTGTCATTGCCAACGAATTAAACCAATCTTTTATTAATTTTAGGATATGAAACCTGGCTTTATTTATATAATGACCAATAAAAACAACACTACATTATACGTTGGTGCTACATCCAATTTGCCCCAAAGAGTCATAGAACACAGACAGAACAAATATCAAAACAGCTTTACCAGCAGATATAATTTGTACAAATTGGTTTATTAGGAATCTTTTCAGGAGATTGGAGATGCTATTGCCAGAGAAAAACAAATAAAAGCTGGTTCCAGACAAAAGAAAATAGATTTGATTCAGTCAATTAATCCTGATTGGAAAGATTTGTATGATGATATTAAAGATATCTTTGATCCATTTTATTAGATGCAACCGTCATTGCGAGCGACAGCGAAGCAATCTCAAAAATGTCATTACGAACATGAGTGAAGCAATCTTTAATAATTTTAATTTGTAATTACCACTGTCATTGCGAGCGATAGCGAAGCAATCTCTATCAATATCATTACGAATCACCTCTACTATTTTGAATGGTATTTTTTATCTCAACTTAAAATACGTTTAGATGAATGTTTTTTGAGATTGCTTCACTTTGTTCGCAATGACAATAACCTTGCAAACTCCCCGTCTGATAACGTTATTAATTCCTCAAAATGTTTTCTTAGTTCCAAACTCATTAGCGTTGTTTTTGCCTGTTAATCAAAGATAGGGATTGTTTTGGGTTAAATTATCTTTCCTTCAGCATTCCAATTGTATCGTTTGTTTTTCCAAAACCAATTATCTTATTACCTTCTATTCTCATCTTTATTGAATCTTTATAAGTCAGCAAGAAAATTTTTTATGGATTTTCACAATTATTGTTTAAAGTTCCTCAAATCATTTAGCATTGATTGTCCTGCATCACTATCCCAGAATTCTTTTTCATTTTTTTCTATTTCCTTCCACATTTTATCAGTTTGCTGTTGATTAGGTTGCTTCGCTTGGTCAATTTGTTTAATTCTATTCAAAAAAAAACTACTGATAAATTTGTCATTTAATTCTTGAGGAATATTTAAAATGCCATTATTTAATTTTATAGTAGTTGTTTGATTTTCGTATCTATAACCTTTTACTGGTGCCCAAAATATGAACCGTAAAAACTTGGCATAAATTGCTACTTTAGAAAAATCATTATTATGTACAATCGTCGCATCAATAAATCGTGTAAAATACAAATCGGAGTTTAGCAAATTTGAATTGCCATTGTAAATTAGTCTATCTGTGAAAAATATGTTTAGGTTGTTAAAGTTTATTGGATACTTAAAATTTATTAAAAATTCTCGCCATTCAGACTCTACATCTTTTAAAAAACTAAGAAGAATTTCATTCTTCACAGAAGGATGACTTAGTTGATTTATTAAAACTCTCCAAAGCATAGAAATTACAAAATAGCCAAGATTTTCATCGTATTGGAATTCTGTTTTATTCTCTTTTAAATAAGGGAAAAATATATTATTAGCAAACCATCTTTCACGTTTGCTAAAAAGCTGTTCACAATCATTACATAATAAATATTCTTTAGTTCCATCTTGATGCCTGATATCTGGATTTTCAATATTTCGAAGATATTTACTTCCTGTAGATTTCAGATAGTCAAAAGTAAATTTTGGAATTATATGACTATGTTTCAATTCTTTTTTTTGTAAATCCAACTTACAAATATCAATCATAATTTTTTTGTAAATATCTAAAATTAAACTTTATCATTAAAACTAACAAAAAAACACCTTCATCCACTTCACAAGTGGCTAAAGGTGGTTGGTCAAGTGGTTGCAACGGGTTTAGAACCGGCTGTAACCATTTCCATAACCGGTTGCAGGTGGTTACCTAAGTGGTCTAGGGCGGTTGTAGACCACCCAAAGGTGGTTAGGTAAGTGGGTATGACCACTTGTACAACCAGTCGCAGGTAGTTCGAGACCGGTTGCAACCATTTCGGAACCGGGTAAAGGGTGGTTCGGGAGGGGGGTACCCCCCCCTCCCGAACCACCCCCTCCAGACTAATCTTGTTTTTCAGATTCTCCAGGAATGGTGGACGTTGGCGCAATAAAAAACTGCTTCATATCGTCGTAGATAACATTGGTACCCGGAACGTTTTCGCTGGACAGATATTTCACATTTCGGTAAAACGTCAGCGAGTTGTGATAGTTGTCAAAATCCAGCAAAATCTTGGTGTCAGAGAACTGCTCGGTCAAAGAATTCAGTCTTTGCATACGGCTTTCCATCTGTTGCCTTGCATCATAATCTTTGTCATACTCGGCTTTGTCCAAAAACGGCGGAACATACTGCGGACACTGCTCCATATAGCCTTTGGCTTTGTTCACAAAGAGTTTGTTCTGCTCGGCGATACTGCCGTACTGCTGGCGCTGTTCGGGCGTCAGGTTGATGGTTTTGCCTATCAACACAGATTCGATGATGCTGATAGCGTCGTCTAGTTTTGTAAGTTCTGCATTGGAGAACTCTACACTGATTAAATTTTCTAGTGCCATTTGTCTTTTTGTTTTTAAAAATTAATATTAAAGTGAATTATAAAGAATATACAGCAAGTGGCAATGCTTGTCGGTATATCAATTATCTAGAGTGTGATTGGGAAATTAATCACATCATTAATCCCTGAAAATATTCCAAAGACTGTCTGAGATGTAATGTTGAGGTTGGATTGTTCTGCTGTTGCAGATTTTGCCAGCGGTAAATCTTGGCAAAATGGAGATTTTGTAATCATTTTTAATATCATTTGTGTGTAAGACAAATATATCTAAAATATTGATACAGCAATGGTTCGACTAAAAATAGTCTTAATACAGAAAAATTTAAAGGAACGGAGAATAAAAGCCTTACGACAATGTTGTATCTGCATTGGTTTAAAAGGTCTGAAATTTGCTACCAGACTGGGCTGGGCAATTAATGGTTTTTCTCAATAGACATCGGCATTCGGTTCTTGTTGAAAACTAAATTGTTATTCGGAATCAGTCAAAAAAATTAAATTTTATATCATTATGCAAAACATTACACAAACTATTACCAAGTATTCTGCCGCGGCAATGGTTGCTATCTTTTCGCTTTCACTTCAATCCTGTTCAGAATCTCCAGACCAATTTTTTGGAATTGCAGTTCTGAATACCAATACCATCAATGATTTTGCAACCCCGATTTTGGCAAAACATATTAATGATGAAACGGTAGAATTTGCTGACATCCCTTCCAGCAAGAAGAAAGGCAACGAAGCCATAACAATGGTCAATAACAAAATCGCTTATCTGGAAAAATCTTTGAACGATATCAAAGCGCTGAATGCTAATTCTGACGACAGAAAGGCCATCAAGGAAAAATCTGTAGCGTTGTATGAATATGTCATCCCTGTCTATAAAAATGAATACACCAATTATGCAAAACTCTGCGACAGCAAAGCAGACCAAGCCAAGAAAGACGAAATCATCAGTGCTATTGAACAAAAATATGCGACGAAATTCGAACAGATGTATATCGATCTGATGGATGACGGAAAAGCTTTTGCCAAAGAAAATAACCTGAATGTTAATTGGGGAAACTAATAGAATTTGAAAATGCTTATGAATATTGATGAAAATTTTAACTTCGGAACAGGATTCGCCTTTAGATTCTAGGATGTAATTCGTTTCTTTGTCTTTTTAATATCAATATTATTTCAAATCAACATATAATGTCAGAAGGTAAAAAATTCAAACTAATCAATCTTTATCGTCATACGGCTGTGGTGGAAGCCATTTCTTATTTGATTCTGTTGTTTATTGCAATGCCTTTAAAATATATTTGGGATATCCCAGAAGGTGTCAAATATATGGGATGGATCCACGGTTGGTTGTTTCTTTTCTACTTTGCGGTGCTGATTGCAGCAGCTTTTAAATACCGTTGGAATATTTTGAGAGTTGTTTATTATCTGATTGCATCGGTACTTCCCTTTCTGCCTTTCCTGATTGATAAGCAATTGAAGCAGGAATCACTGTCGGCTCAATAAAAAAAGACCAGCTTTTATTTAAACTGGTCTTTTTATTTGGATTTTATTTAACCAAAACAGTTACAATCTTATCATCTTTGCCGTCACCATCCACATCATCATAGTCTGATACGAACTGCAATTCGTTATTGGTTCTACTTACTATTTCAACATCTTCTCCGTCGATAATAAGTTTTTTTGCATTATGATCATAACTGTAAGAGACCGTTACGATACCATAATTTTTACAATCCCCTGCTCCGTCTGTGTTATAAATATGCGATGTCATTTTATTATCAGACTTGAAATCAAAAGTGCTGGCCTTATAACAATCGGTGTAAGCCGTATTGGAGATGGTTACACCATTGCTGCCAACCACGATTTCTCTGGATGGACTCCAAATGCCAACAATGGAAAACTCCTGGGTACTTTCTTCATCCTTTGAACAAGAGCTTGCTAAAAGACCGATGGTACATAGTGCTAATAAGATATTCTTTTTCATTTTTCGTAACTTTTTACTAAAATAAAGATTTTTTCTTTGATAATTTATTATTTTAAATCACACGCAAAAAAGCCATCGTGTCCACATTATCTGCGTAAGTATCCAACGAAGGATTTTGTGTTTCTCCAAAACCTATCGATTCTAATCCCAATTCTGGTTTAGCTACAATTGTTTGGATTTCTTCTTTATTATCTTCAACAAATTGCTTCACTTCTTCCAAGGTTTCATAACGTGAAAAATTAATCACAGACAACGGACTGAACAACTTCTCATCTTCCTTCAGCATTACAAAATTATTATCCCAGAACTGGTCTTGATTCAACAGATAAATAGCTCTGTTATAATCGTAATTATTCGCATATTTGTTATGATTGATGATATCTTTATAATTGATAAAATTCTCAAAAAGTCCATCCAGTTTCATTTCTTTTGGAATCAAAATTCGGGTTACATTTCTGCAGCCCAGTCCATAATATCGGAATATATCATCGGCTAATAATTGTAATTCTTCATCAGTTTCATCACCTTTCAAGACCGCAATAGAAGTTCTATTTTTTCTGATGATGCTTAGATTATCTTTGAAATAATATTCTAAATATCTTGCTGTGTTGTTGCTTCCTGTTGCAATCACAGCATCAAAGTTTTCTAATCTTTCTACGATGTGATATTCGATTCCGTTATTAGAAAATTCATTCCATAATTCTAATAAAAAAGGTAAAACCAATCGATCTTTTGAAGATAATTTGATAACCGGAATATGATTACTCAAAACCACTGAAATAATATCATGAAATCCAACCAACGGGATATTTCCAGCCAATATCAATCCTACTCTTTTAGATGTATTTGATAACTGATATTTGGACAGCCAATTTTCAATATTTTCTTTTGTGAAAAGACTTGCCCATTGTTGCAAATTATATCTTTGATTCTCTTGCGTGAACCACGGATTTTCGATTTCAGAACGCTTCATCAGATAAGCCAATCGCTCTTCTTTTTCGTTGTAATGGTCATCATCATTTTTAATGAAATTTTGGATGAATTCTCCTAATTTTTCAAGTCCTGAAATTTTGTATTCGTTCAGCATAGCTGGCTTTTTTTTTGTAATTTTGTGCAAAATTAAAAATAAAATAGCAATGGCTATCAAGATAACTGACGAATGTATCAATTGTGGCGCTTGTGAACCGGAATGTCCGAACACCGCCATCTATGAAGGAGCAGTAGATTGGAAAGCGTCCGAAGGGACATCTTTGAAAGGAATGGTGGTTTTATCTTCCGGACTTTCCGTTAACGCAGATGCTGCCCAACAGCCTGTGGAAGATGATTATTACTTCATTGTAACCGACAAATGTACCGAGTGTAAAGGTTTCCACGAGGAACCACAGTGCGCAGCTGTTTGCCCTGTTGACTGTTGTGTTCCCGATGAAGATAATGTAGAAACAGAAGAAGAATTGTTGGCGAAAAAAGCTTTCCTTCACAACGAATAATGTCAGAATTTAGAAGTTGAATGACCGAAGATTACAATTCGTTTTCGGAAGTTTGCTTAAATTCTAATTCTGAAAACATAATATTAAAAACATCCGTCTCCCAACATCGGACATCGGACAAAAAAATAAATAAATGAAAAAACATAATTTTAGCGCAGGTCCTAGCATTCTTCCTCAGGAAGTTTTTCAAAAAGCATCAGAAGCGATTCTTGATTTCAACGGAATCGGTTTGTCACTTTTGGAAATCTCGCATAGAAGCAAAGATTTTGTTGCTGTGATGGACGAGGCTCGTGCTATTGTAAAAAGATTGATGAATCTTGGAGATGATTATGAGGTTTTGTATCTGCAAGGTGGAGCAAGCCTTCAATTCCTTATGGTTCCTTACAATCTTTTGTCTGTGAACGGAAAAGCGGCTTATACCAATACTGGAACTTGGGCTTCTGGCGCAATCAAAGAAGCTAAAATGATCGGTAATGTAGATGTTGTTGCTTCTTCTAAGGAATCTAATTATAACTATATCCCGAAAGATTTTACAGTTGGTTCAGAATATGATTATTTCCACTGTACTTCTAACAATACGATTTTTGGAACTCAGATAAAATCTTTCCCGAAAGTAGATACACTTCTGGTTTGCGATATGTCTTCTGATATTTTCAGCAGAGAGTTGGATTTTTCTCAATTTGATCTGATCTATGCAGGTGCTCAGAAAAACATGGGTCCGGCTGGAGCAACTTTGGTTGTGGTAAAAAAATCAATTCTTGGAAAAACAGGAAGAACGATTCCAACTTATTTGGATTATTCGGTTCATATCGATAAAGAATCTATGTCTAACACACCTCCGGTTTTTGCAGTTTATGCTTCTTATTTAACATTAAAACATTTGGAAGAAAACGGCGGAATTGCAGCTGCTGAAGCTAAAAATAATGCAAAAGCTAAATTGCTTTATGACGAGATTGATAACAATCCAAACTTCAAAGGTGTAGCTGCTATAGAAGACCGTTCTTTTATGAATGTGACTTTCACTTTGACAGACGAGTCTAAACAAGAAGCTTTTGATACAGCTTGGAAAGCTGCAGGAATCAGCGGACTGAATGGACACAGAAGTGTTGGCGGTTACAGAGCAAGTATTTACAACGCAATGCCAATCGAAAGCGTACAGGTTTTAGTAGATGTGATGAAAAGTATTTAATCAACTTTTCTCATTATAAATCAGAAACGTCCTTGTTAATTCAGGACGTTTTTTTGTTAAAATAATGTTAATCAGAAGAAAAAGTCGTATCTTAGCCAACCTTGATTTTTAACTCAAACAAGTTAAGGAAACTCAGTAACTAAAGGATTTTTTGAATTAAACAATGATTGTATTAGCTAATGATGGACTCTCCGAAACGGGAATTCAACTTTTGAAAGAAGCAGATATTTCGGTTTTGGAAGCCAGAGTATCTCCTGAACATCTGAGCAAATTCATCAATGACAACCAAGTTGATGTTCTTTTGGTAAGAAGCGCCACGCAGGTTAGAAAAAATTTAATTGATGAATGTCCAAATTTGAAAATCATTGGACGAGGCGGAATCGGGATGGACAACATTGATGTAGAATATGCAATTGATAAAGGTATTTACATTATCAACACTCCGAAAGCTTCTTGCAAATCTGTAGCGGAGTTAGTTTTCGCACATTTTTTTTCATTAGCAAGATTTCTTCACGAGAGTAACAGACTGATGCCTTTGGAAGGAGAAACCAACTTCAATGCTTTAAAAAAATCATTCAATAATGCAACTGAACTTTCTGGAAAAACATTAGGCGTTATCGGAATGGGAAATATCGGAATTGAAGTCATCAAAATGGGGATTTCTCTCGGAATGAAAGTCTTAGCTTACAACAGAACTCCAAAAACTGAGAATATTCAGCTTAGCTTTTTCGATGGTCAATTCTTGGATTTCGAAATTAAATCTGTAAATTTAGATGAAGTTTTAAAAAAATCAGATTTCATAAGCCTTAATACAGGTCTTACAGATGAATATTTGATTGATTCTAAAGAATTGGAACTGATGAAAGAAGGTGTTTTCATTGCTAATACAGCAAGAGGTGGAGTTATCAATGAAGTAGCTCTTTTGGATGCTATTGAAAGTGGAAAAGTCTACGGCGCTGCATTGGATGTTTTTGAAAAAGAACCAACTCCGGAAGTATTAATCCTAATGAATCCTGCTCTATCTCTTTCCCCTCACGTTGGCGGTAATACGATGGATGCCCAAAACAGAATTGGAGAAGAATTAGCACAACAAATTATAAAAATAAAAGCTCAACTATAATATATGCCAGTATTTAAACCATTTAGAGGAATCAGACCAAATCCTGATTTTATTGAGATTTTCCCTACTTATTCTTTGGATAATTTTACGCAGGAAGAAATCAATAAAAAAGCACAGCAGGATGATTCTTATATCCAGATGATAAAGCCTGCGGTCGTAAGTAAATCCAAAGATGTTGATAGAAATCTGCGAAAGATAAGGTCTAATTTCGAAGAATTATTGGATGATAAAAAACTAACTCAAGACGATTCTGCTTATTATTTATATGAACAGACGCTTCCGGACAAAACCAGTTTCAGAGGATTGATGGGATTGGTAAGTGTAGATGATTTCTGGGAAGGAAAAATCAAAAAGCACGAATCCACAATTACAGAAAGAAGAATGAAAATGGCACATTACCTTGAAAAAGTAGGTGTACAGGCTGAGCCAGTTCTTTTAACTTATCATTCCAATTCCAAAGTAGAACTTTTGATGAATCATGAACAGAAAAATGTTCCAATCATCAATTATACCGACGACAAAAAAGTAAGACATAAGATTTGGAGGATCGATAATAGATTGAAACTTCAGCAATTCAAAGAAGTTCTTGACCCAATCGATTCGTTTTATATCGCCGATGGACACCACAGAATTGGTTCTGTTGCAGAATATGCTAAAAAACAAAGAGACAAATACAAAAGGTCTCACGGGACGGAACATTACAACTTTGTTTACAGTTTTATCGTTTCCAACCAATCTATAAAAATTAACGATTACAATCGTCTCCTTAAGGATATCAATGGTTTATCTGATGAAGAATTCCTTGAAAAACTAAGAGAAGATTTCCAGATTCACGAAAAAGGCGAAACACCTTATTTCCCCTCTCAAAAATTCCACATCAGTATGTATCTTGGTGGTAAATTTTACAGTTTGCACGTGAAGCACAACATCCGTGAGGAAAACAGAAACGGTAACGACCTAGACCACCATTTGGTTGACAAATATATTTTCGAAAATATAATCGGAATCGAAAATGCGAAGCATACCGATAAAATCACTTATCTAAAAGGAACCTCTGATACAGCAGGAATTTCTGAACTAAAAGATAAAGTGGACAGTGGCGATTATAAAGTAGGTTTTGGAATCTATCCTATTAGTTTCTCAGACCTTCTGAAAATTTCTGACAAGGAAATAAAAATGCCACCAAAATGTACTTTGATTGAACCAAAGTTGATTACGGCTCTAGTGATGTACGATATGAAATAGATGTACTACGTAATATTTATAAAGAGAAGCAAGGTTTGTTTCTCTTTTTTTATTACTAATAATGTTATGTTTTAACTTTTCAAATTGAAATTCAGTGATTTAAACGATAAAATATTCATAAGAATAGCAATAATCAAATAAAATTAACATTAGTTAATTTTAATGTTTATCTTTACTTCTTAAAACACAAAAGGTATATCTAATTAATAATCAAATATGTACCCAAAAGAATATATCAATTGTGATCAGGAGCCTATTCACATCTGCGGAGAAGTGCAGGAATACGGTTATCTGATAGGTACCCAAAACTCTAAAATAGTTTCCTATAGCGAGAATATTCTAGCGTTCTTTTCTCTCGACTCTTCCATACTTGGTAAAGACATCAAAGTTTTATTAAGTGAACTAAATCTTGATATCAATTGGGATAATTATTCCAACAATCAAGAACTTGCTATTCAACATTTTGATTTCAAAGATGAAGAATATACTTTAAGTATACACACCAATAATGAAATCACTTTTTTTGAGATAGAAAAGGTAATCCCAAATCATAAAATCAATAAAGAATATGCGGCAATCCAACATATTCTTAGGAACTCAAATGACGAAAACATTTGGAAAATTCTTTTAAAAGAAATTCAGGATATTATTGATTTTGACAGAGCAATGATTTATCAATTCTTGTACGATGGCAGCGGCCAGGTTATAGAAGAGTTGGTAAAACCCAATCTTGAAAGCTATCTGCATTTACATTATCCGGAATCTGATATTCCCGCTCAGGCAAGAGCTTTATATCTTAAAAATCCGGTAAGAATCACTTCTCACGTTTCCGGAAAAACCTTTCCTATAGTTGGCGTGATTCCAAGAGAACAAATGGATTTGACTTACAGCGTAACACGTTCTTCTTCTCCTGTTCATAGAGAATATCTCAAAAATGCTCACGTAGAATCGAGCTTTAGCACATCGATTATTGTAAATGGAGAATTGTGGGGAATGGTGGCCTGTCAAAATGCAGCACCAAAACATCTTGATCTGCAATCCAGGTTATTGGCAGAAACATTGACCAGAACTTCGTCCAATGCTTTTGCATCTTACAAATCTCTGCAGACTTTGAAAGAATATCAGAGAATCAATCTTAATAATATTTCACTTCGCCAAAACCTTTTGAGTGAGGAAGATTTTGGAAAAGCACTGGAGACTAATATCAAAGATATTATGGACAGTTGTGCTGCGGATGGAATGATAATTAAAATTAATAATGAAATCTTAACTGCCGGTAACGTTCCCAATCATTCTGATATTGAGAAAATTATCATTTGGAGTAGAGAGAATAATCATAATTTTGAAGAGAATATTTTTATCACCAACACACTTTGCCAGGACATCAATGTAGAATTGGACAATCCGGAAATCAGTTGTGGAATTATCACTAGTGTTTTAGGAAGCAACACGTCTGATATGTTGATCTGGCTGAGAAAAGAACAAGGTCAGAAAATCAAATGGGCTGGAAAACCTGAAAAAGGAACAGTTTCCGAAATCAAAGATGGTGTGGAAATCATCAAATTCTCGCCAAGAAAATCTTTTGAAGTTTGGAAAGAATATGTGAAAGGCACCTCCCTACCCTGGAAAATCAAAGAAATAGAATCTGCAAGATGGATTACTTCAGTAATTCTAAAAGCCTCACATACCAAATCATCCCAAATTGTTGATCTTAACAACCAATTAAAAGAACTGAACCAGGAATTAGATTCTTTTTCTCATACGATTTCGCACGATCTCAATACGCCGCTTACTGTCATCAAACTGAATGCGCAGGTTGCAAAAAAGATTCCCGATCCGGAGAATGTCCAGAAATCTTTGGATAATATTATTATTCAGGTTGATACGATGAGTGAGATGATCCGAAATGTTTTGGAACTAAGCAGAATCAAAAAATCTGAAATTGAACTGAAAAGAATTGAAGTTGATGCCTTAATCAATACGCTAGCTGAAGATTCTAAACTAAGCTTCAACTCACCTCACACGGAAATCATTATCGAAAATACGCCGGAAGTTTTGGGTGACAAAACAATGATTTATCAAGTCTTCGGCAATGTCATTGGCAATGCAGTGAAATATTCTTCCAGATCAGAAAAGCCATTAGTGAAAATAGTTGGTGAAGTCTATGAAGATACAGTAACTTACAAAATCACAGATAACGGAATTGGTATTGACAAAAAAGAGTCCGGCAAAATGTTTAAGATTTTCAGCAGAATGAATAATGCGAAGGAATTCAAAGGAAATGGTGTTGGGTTGAGTATTGTTCATCATCTTATGGAAAAAATGGGCGGAAAAATAAGTTATGAAAGTGAAAGCGGAAAAGGAACAACATTTATATTAAATTTTCAAAAACCCAATTATGATTTCAGTATTTCTTAAGGAACAGACTAAACAACAACACGACGACACAGAAGCAAAATTACAATCCCAAAAGATTTTTGATAAGTCTTACACTTTAGATGATTATAAAACGCTTTTGATTCATAATTATAAATTAATCAGCAGATACGAACCTCAAATTCAGGAACAATTGAAAGCTTATCCTGAACTGAAATTGGAATTAAGAAGTAAAATAGATGCACTGAAAGTTGATTTAAACAATTTGAACATCGAAACTGAAACTGAAAATCCGGCTCAAAATCTGGAAAACGAAGCTGAAGCTTTCGGCGCTTTGTATGTGATGGAAGGTTCTACACTTGGAGGAAATGTCATAGCAAAACAACTTAAAAAGAACCCGGAATTTGAGAATGTAGAATTCAATTATTTTGGAGTTTATGGTGAGAATACGGGACCTTACTGGCAGGAATTCAAATCCATTATTGATGATAGAATTACTGAAGAACAATACAATGATTGTGTTACCGGAGCGAAGAAAGCTTATCAGTTATTAGCATAAAAAAACGGAGCGAAATTAATTCGCTCCGTTTTCTTTTTATTTGTTTCGAAATTATTTCTCGATTTTCACCAATTCTACATCGAAAACCAACCAAGAGTTAGGTGGAATAACGCCTCCCGCTCCTCTTTCTCCGTATCCTAAAGCTGGCGGAATCAATAATGTTGCAGTTTCTCCTTCTTTCAGTAAAAGAATACCTTCATCCCAGCCTTTGATTACCTGACCAACCCCGATCGGAATATCGATAGGCTGCCCTCTTTTGAAAGAATTATCAAACTCTTCTCCGTTGATCAATTTCCCGGCATAATGTACCGCAACTGTTTGTCCTGCAGTTGGGTTTGCTCCAGTAGAAGTTTTAGTAATCTTGTAAAAAAGACCAGAAGGCGTAGATTGCATTCCAGCTTTCATTTCATTGACTAACTTCTCTTGATTCGCTGCGAACTCTGCCAATTTCTTAGCTTTCTCTTCTTCAGCTTTTGCCAAATAAGCTTTGTTTTTTTCTTCGATTTTTTCTTTTCCCTCAGAGAAGATTTTTGCAGCATCATAATGCTTGTAAGCATCGCCTTTGCTGAAAACCGCCACTTTGGTCAAAACAACATCAGTTTTTGGTTTGTCCTGAGCACCTTTTTCTACGTTAGCAATAGAATCGATAACTGCTTCACCACCCACAACTTTTCCAAAAATTGTATGTCTTCCGTCTAACCAAGGCGTTGCAACTTCTGTAATGAAGAACTGAGAACCGTTGGTGTTAGGCCCGGAATTCGCCATAGATAAAATTCCTTTTCCAGTGTGCTGAAGGTCGTTTTTCTCATCAGCAAATTTATATCCAGGATCTCCCATTCCTGTTCCTTGCGGATCTCCACCTTGGATCATAAAATCTTTGATCACTCTGTGGAAAATAGTTCCGTCATAGAAAGGCTCTCCTTTTTTCTTAGATTTGTTCTCGATCTTACCTTCTGCAAGACCAACAAAATTAGCAACAGTTACCGGAGATTTTTCATCTTCGAATTTTACAAGGATATCACCTTTGCTTGTTACAAAATTACCGTAAAGCCCGTCTGGCAAGCTTTTATAAACTTCTTTGTCTATTTCCAATGTTTTACAATTTAATAGTGTTAATAATGTTATAGAAAGTGCTATAATTTTCTTCATAGTTTATAATATCGTTGGTTATAATACTTTTACTTTAATGATTAAAGGCATATCATTGGTAATTTTTTTGTTGTCGCCATAGGTTCCATAAGCTAAAACCGAAGGTACCAGGATCTCTGCTTCCTCACCTTTTTTTAAATACCTGATCACATCTTCCACAGCATCCATTTCTACAAAATGTCCGAATTCCACATTCGTATTTTGAATTGGAGTATCGTACAATTTGGTTCTGTCAAAATCATAGATGTCGTATTGATAAGAAATCTTTTCACCGTTATTCTTGCGAGGTTGTTTTTCCAAATCTCCAATATTCACCCAATAATTCATTCCCATTGGATAATATTTTACATCCTGAGCTTTCATCCAGTCTTCTATCTGAGCTCTTTCCAAACTGTTGAGTTCTTTCGTTCTGTTCTTAGAAACTTCCATTTCGCTTTCAGACATATATTGCTCCTCCGAATGATGTGCAGGTGCGTGTTTTGCGCAAGATGAAGCTAATGCGAAAATTGAGATGTAAAATAGTTGTTTCATTTCCAATATTGTTCTTTGAAATGCCTCAAAAAACTTTTGCAAAATTAAGAATTTTCAAAGACTTAATTGATATTAAAATAAAAACCGGAAAATTATTTCCGGTTTTCACTTTTCAATTTACTTTTTATTTAATTCTATACACTGTATACATTTTCTTCGACTAAATATCTCCATCCAAAAGGATCTTCAGAATTATTAGTCTGGATATTGACAAGATCTGCCTTCAATTGCGCAGCAAAACTTTCTTCATCAGACAGTTTAGGTAAAGTAAGGTGTTCACCTTGGTAACCTAAGGCTTCAAAGATACTTGTAACAACAGCTGTCCCTACGCCCCAAACTTCTTTCAAAGTTCCGTTTTTCTGAGCTTCGATGACATCTGAAACTTTTACATCTCCAATTACTACTTCAATTCCTCTTTTCTTAGCCAACTGGATAAAACTATCTCTGGTAACACCATCCAAAATCTTATCAGATGTTTTAGGTGTATAAATAGTATCGTTGATTCTAACAAAAACGTTCATTGTTCCACTTTCTTCAAAGTATTCGTGTGAACAATCGTCTGTCCAGATAATTTGCTCATAACCTTCTTCTATAGCCAACTGAGTTGGATAGAAAGAAGCGGCATAATTACCCGCAGCTTTTGCAGCACCTACACCTCCACTTGCCGCTCTGGAATAATGATCAGAAATTTTAACTGATACCGGAGCAGTGTAATAACTTTTTGCCGGTGTTGCTACAATTGCAAACATATATTTTTCAGAGATTCTAGCTTTAAGAGCCTCTTCTGTTGCGAATAATAATGGTCTTATATAAAGTGATGTTCCTTCTCCCTGTGGGATCCAGTCTCTGTCAATATCAACTAAAGCTTTCAACCCTTCCATAAAGATTTCTTCGGAAATCTCAGGAATTGCCAATCTTTTTGCGGATTTGTTAATCCTTTGAAAGTTCTTTTCAGGACGGAAAAGGAATACCTGGCCGTTATTATCTTTATAAGCTTTCATACCCTCAAAACAAGCCTGTCCATAATTCACCCCCATCATTGCTGGGGTAAAACCGATTGGACCATAAGGAACAAGTTGTACATCCCCCCATTTTCCATTCTCATACTCACAAATAATCATATGATCTATGAAAGTATTGCCGAATGAGAAATTATTAGGATCGAAGGTTGAGATTCTTGGGTTGGTAGATTTTTGAATTATCATTTTTTAATTTTTTGTTGAGGTATTACAAATATATAATAATTTTTTAATAATCAAAATTTATGTTAAATTTGAAAAAAAATACTTTGAAAAGAGAATTAATCCGGACAAGTGACGGGAGTAAAACTTTATTAATCAACGGATTAGAAGAGACCTACCACTCCAAACACGGCGCTTTGCAAGAAGCTAATCACGTATTTATCAAAAATGGACTAGATTTAATAAATAGTTACGAAATTAATATTTTAGAGTTAGGTTTTGGAACAGGTCTTAACGTTTTGGTAACATTTGATGCATATTTGCGAAATGATAAAAATCATAAAATCAATTATTTTGGGGTCGAAAAATATCCGATATTTTTTCATGAAGCTTCAGAATTGTCTTATTCTGAATTATTTCCGAACCAAATTGTTAAAGATTTGTCTCTAAAAATTCATGAAAAGCAATGGGAAAAATTAGTTGAATTGGATTCTCATTTTCATCTTAAAAAAATTAAAGATGACTTTTTCAACATAAAAAATATGGACTTGCCTGCCATCGATTTGGTTTATTTCGATTGTTTCGGAGCCAGAGTTCAGCCAGATCTTTGGGAAAAAGAGATATTTGAAATAGTAGCTTCCAAAATGAAAACCGGAGGATTATTAACAACTTATTCATCAAAAGGCAGTGTGAGAAGAGCTTTGATAGAATTAGGTTTTGAAGTCGAAAAAAAACAAGGTCCTCCTGGCAAAAGAGAAATGATCAATGCCTGGAAAAAATAATTTCCCTAAATTAGGGACAGCAAATCACAATATATGATAGACAAAATCAACATTCGGGTGTATGCACTTTGTATAAAAGACAACAAAGTTCTTGCGCTTCACGAAGAATATGCCGGAGATCATCTTCTAAAATTACCTGGCGGCGGATTAGAGTTTGGGGAAAGTACTTTGGAATGCCTTAAAAGAGAGTTTCAGGAAGAACTGAATCTTGAAATTGAAATTAAAGACCATTTTTATACACAAGACGACTTTCTGGTTTCCAGATTCCGGGATAATGAGCAATTGATTACAATTTATTATCTGGCTGAAATCTTAAATGAAGAAGATCTTTTAATTCTGGATCCTTGTATAGAAAAGACAGAATGGATTCCGTTAGAAGGTGAAAATCCTTTTCCATTAACAATTGACAAGCGCGTTTTCGATATAGCAAAACAAAAATTCCTGAAGTAAGATTCAGGAATTTTTTATTTAATTTCTTTTATAATTATTTTACTTCAACAAAATTAACATCGCCATCGTACTTTCTGTCAATAATCAAAATCATTGCAGTTTGAGTTGTATATGACTGGCTTTCACCAACAACTTTTTTGTATTTAATTTCGAGAATATTGCTGTTTTTTCGAATAGAAACTGGTTTTAATTCTATACTTTGATTTGAAGGATCTTCGATCTGTGCGACAACAAATTCTTTAGAAAAATCAATTGGTGTGGGTTTTCCATTTTCTCCCATTGTAGTTGCCATTCCAAAAACCTGATCAAATTCTTCCTGAGTTTCAAACTTAGGATCATCAATTGCAGCATCCATATTATTTTTAACGAAATAATTTTTTGCTTCCTTGTAAGGAATTTCTTGATTAAGAATCGAATCTCCTGATTTGACTGATGAATTGCAATTAATTAAAATTAATAATAACGCAATGTATGAAATCAATTTTCTCATAATTATGATGCTTGTTTTTTTATTCTTCTTTCCAATTCTTCTCGCTGGTAATCCCTAACTGTTTTTCCTTTTCCATCATGTCGCCAGCCTGGAGAATAGAAAAGATATTTCAACTTATCGCTAAATTTTAAGTCAGGCTGTTTTAGATCACGTGCGATTTTTTTCCATTCGTAGAAAACAAGATCAACAGGACCTTTGTCTTCCATTTTAGGATAAATTCCGTATTTGATAGGAACTTCGGGAACTTCTTTTTCAAATGTTCCAAAAATTCTGTCCCAAATAATCAGAGCCATTCCCATATTTCTGTCAAGATATCGGATGTTACAAGCGTGGTGAACTCTATGATGAGAAGGTGTGACCATAAACCACTCCAGAAAACCAAGATTCTTAACGGTTTGCGTATGAACCCAAGTTCCATAAACCTGTAATACCGAATATGCCACCATAATATGCCAAGGATTAAATCCTAAAAATGCTAAAGGCGAAAAGTACAAATACCTGTACAACGGTTGTAAAACAGGACTTCTGAAGCCTGTTGTTATATTGAAATGATCCGAACTATGATGTGTAATATGAACTGCCCAAAATGCTCTGGAATGATGATCTACATAGTGCAAAACATAATAAGCAAAATCCTGCAAAACAAAAACAGCTACAAAATACCAAACATTGAATTCCCAAGTAAAAAGGCGATGATGGTAAAAGAAAAACATAACAGCCATAGAAACACCTTTCATTAGCAAATCCAAACCGTAATTAAGAATTGCCAAATAGACATTGGACAAAACGTCTTTGGTCTCATATAATTTTTCTCTGTTGAAATGACTGTAAATCATCTCTCCTAAAATCACAATCGCATGGATCGGGATTGACCACATATAGATAATTCCCTGCCCGTTTTCGCTGAAAATTTCGTCTAACATGTTTATTTAGTTTTTATAAATTCCAAAGCAGATCTTCATATTTTCTCAGGATAATTTCGGAAGAAAAACGAGATTTTATAGAAGCTTTGATATTATCTTTATCATCGCTCCTATGAACAGAATGCTTTATTTTTTCAGCAAAATCATCATAGTTTTCAATGTTGGAGATTTCACCGTTGACTTGATCGATAATAATCTCATCAATTCCGCCGGGACAATTGTTAGCTAAAGAATAAACGCCACAAATTCCGGCCTCCAACAGTACATTTGGAAAACCTTCATATCTGGAAGACAAAATGAACAGATCAGCAAATTTTAAATATTGATAAGGATTGCTTTTTTTTCCGTGAAAAATAACGTGATCCAACCCCAACATTTCTTTCATCTGCAAAAGCATTTCTTTATCTTTTCCATCACCAAGGATATGAAGTAAAATATTCTGATTTTTGAGTCTGGAAAATACTTTCAGAAGATTATCAAATCCTTTTCTAGCTGACAAATTTCCAATAGCAACAACATTTTTATGCTGATGAGAAAACTCTATTGGCCGTTCCGATTGTTTTAGTCTTTCTTCTATGAAATTGACATCAACAGGATTATTAATTTTAAATAGTTTCTTTTTCTTAATCCCAAAATTCTTGATCAGATCCACTTCCATATCATTACTTTGAGCTATGATCTTATCGTAATTATTGTAGAACTTATAGAAAAATCTGATCTCTTTTCTTGTAATGTGTTGAGAAACAACATTGGTTTCTCTTGCGATGAATTTAGTTTTTGGAAAAAGTTTTATGAATAATGATAGATAAGCATTTACTTCTCCAAAGCCTGAAAACACAATATCTGGTTTTCTACGCTTGATTTCCAGAAGAATGGGCTTTAAAGAATGTCTGATCCTTGGCGTCTGGATATCAATAATTTCCACATCTGGCTTTAACAGATCAAGATAGGCACCTTCTTTCCTTAACAAAAGAATCGCTGGTGAAAATTTGTCTCTGGGGAGATGATTGGCAATTGTAGTTACAATACGCTCGGCTCCTCCTGTTTCCAAATCGGGTAATATGAAAATGATTGATTTTTTCATAACTCAAAATTAGTAAAAAGTCTTGTTGATTTTTAAATCTAATTTTTCAAAAATTGGAATAATTTCATCAATTCCTTCAACGCTTAGAAAAGCATATTTATCTTCGTCGAAATTCATTCTCCTTCTATTAAATAAAGAAAATGGTTCATCATTTCTTCCAAAAATATTTTCTGGTTCTCCAAAAATGATATTTCCAAAAAACTTATTGTTCATTTCAGCATTTACTTGATCTATTTCATTTAGATATAATTGTTTCTTTACTTTTTTATTTTTACTATTTGCAATAATAATTCTTTGGTTAGTAATGATGTAATAATTATTCATCAAATTAAAATATCTTATTATCCATCTAAAAAAAGTAATATATAATGCTGTCGAAAATATACTAAAAGCAATAATCAAGAAGAATGATTTCATATTAAATAGAAACACAATAGAAATTGCTAGATCAAAAAAAAAGAAAAAACTATTCTGATTTTCTCAGTTAAATTAAAAAAGAAACTCTTCCTTGGAAAAATTTCTTTTAATATAATTTCATTATTGTTCAGAATCATGCTTACTTTTTAATTAGCTACATCACTAATAAATTTGATTCTTAGAATCCTCACTTCTTCATCAGTCAAATCGTCGCCATATTCTGCAAGCAAAGTTTTCATACTGTCACTTTCTGAGTTTTTCATAAAATCCATAAACTCTTCAACAATATCTTCATCAAAATTCTCATCAATATAATAATCGATATTCAGTTTTGTACCTTGATAAATGATACTTTCCATTTCAGAAAGAAGCTCTGTCATCGAAAGATTTTTTGCTTTAGCAATATCCTCCAGATCAATCTTTTTATCGGTGTTTTGAATGATAAATACTTTGTGACTGGATTTGTTGGCCACCTGTTTCATCACCATATCCTGAGTTCTTTCTATCTCATTATCCTCAACATATTTCTTAATAAAGTCAGCAAATTCTTTTCCGTACTTTCTGGCTTTTCCTTCACCAACACCATAGATTTTTGCAACTTCTTCTACAGTTATCGGATATTGTACCGTCATATCTTCCAGACTTGGATCCATAAAAACCGTATATGGCGGAATCCCGTGTTTTTTAGCAACAGTCTTACGAAGTTCTTTCAATTGACCAAATAATAATTGATCCAATCCACCTCCTGCTTGAGTTTGAACTTGCTCGCTATCCGCTTTTGATTTGGATTGCACAAGATCATATTCTCTGTCTTCTGCTATGAAGAATGATTGTTTGTTTTTACCGTTGATGAATTCATTTCCTTTTTCAGAAATTTTTAAAACACCATAAGTTTCAATATCTTTTTTCAGGAAATCCTGAACAGTTGCTTGTCTGATAATAGATTTCCAATAGTTATCACTTTCAGCCTTTCCGAATCCGAAAAATTCTGTCTGCTCCAATTTATAAGATTTGGTAACCGCAGATTCTTTGCCGGCGATAATGGAAATCAAATCCTTTGTACGGAATTTTTCACCCAAAGATTTGATCATTTCTAAAACTTTTTTCAAGTCCTGTCCAGCATCTTTTAGTTTTGGTGGATTTTGCGAATTATCACACATCAGAGCACCTTCTCCTTTTACCGGGTCAAATTTTTCTCCAAAATAATAAAGCAAATATTGTCTTCTGCTCATTGAAGTTTCTGCATAACCTACAACTTCATTAAGCAATTGAAGCCCAATTTCTCTTTCCGAAACCGGTTTTTGAGCTAAGAATTTTTCTAATTTCTCAATATCTTTCGGATCGTAGAAAGCCAAACAATGTCCTTCTCCTCCATCTCTGCCTGCACGACCAGTTTCCTGATAATAACTTTCCAAAGATTTCGGGATATCATAATGAATTACAAATCGAACATCCGGCTTATCAATTCCCATCCCGAATGCAATAGTTGCAACAATCACATCTGCTTCTTCCATCAAGAACTTATCCTGATTAGCGACTCTTAATTTTTGATCTAATCCAGCGTGATAAGGCAAAGCATTTACGCCGTTAACTTGCAAAAGCTGAGCAAATTCTTCCACTTTTCTTCTGCTAAGACAATAGACAATTCCTGATTTTCCTTTATGTTGATTGATGAATCTTAAGATTTCTTTATCTACATTGACTTTCGGACGGATTTCGTAAAACAAATTAGCTCTGTTAAAACTTTCCTTGAAAACCAAAGCATTGTTCATTCCCAAAGTTTTCTGAATATCATCCTGAACTTTTGGGGTTGCAGTAGCCGTTAATGCAATTACAGGCACATCCGCAATTTTATCAATTATACCTTTTAGGTTTCTATATTCAGGACGGAAATCGTGTCCCCATTCTGAGATACAGTGTGCCTCGTCTATCGCAACAAAAGAGATTTTCACAGCTTTTAGGAACTCAAGATATTCTTCCTTGATAAGAGATTCCGGAGCGACATAAAGCAGTTTGGTTTTACCAGCTGTGATGTCATCCATCACTTGCTTGGTCTGGGTTTTATTAAGAGAAGAATTCAGAACATGGGCAACACCTTCGTCTGAAGATAAACCGTTGACAGCATCTACCTGATTTTTCATCAATGCAATCAATGGTGAAACAACAATCGCTGTTCCTTCAGAAATCAATGCCGGAAGCTGATAACAAAGTGATTTTCCACCACCAGTCGGCATCAAAACAAATATATCTTTGCCACCGAGAAGTTCTTGTATAATCTGCTCTTGCTGACCTTTGAATTTTGAAAATCCGAAATATTTTTTGAGTTCAGCAGATAAGTTGATGTCTTTTGTGTCCATCCTTTAATATAGTTTGCTAAATTTGCATTTTATTGAAGGTTATACATTAATGGTAAATATCCTAAGTTTTAGGGATAAAAAAATGAAGCTAAAAAACTTCATTTTGTTCTGTTAAAATATTAGCGTGAAGATACAAAATATATATTATTAAAAAAAATAATTAAATACTTTAAAAGTTTTGGATCCAAAAGAGATAATAGCAAATGCCCATCTGGCGCTGGATATAGAAATCAGTGAGTTGAACAATCTCAGAAACCGATTGGATAACAGTTTCATAAAAAGCGTTTTGACTATTAATGAAGCCAAAGGAAAATTGATTATTGTTGGAATTGGGAAATCTGCGCACGTTGCTAATAAAATTGTCGCTACGCTAAATTCTACGGGAACACCTTCACAATTCCTTCACGCTGCCGAAGCTATACACGGTGATCTTGGTGTGATTCAGAAACAGGATGTGGTTTTATGCATTTCTTATTCTGGAAATTCTCCAGAGATTGTGAATCTTCTACCCTTCCTTAAAGAATATTCATCCGCTTTAATCGGAATGACCGGAAACCCTGAAAGTAAACTGGGAAAAGCTTCTGACATCATTCTGAATACACACGTAGAAAAAGAAGCTTGTCCTAATAAATTAGCGCCTACAAGTTCTACAACAGTTCAAATGGCTTTAGGAGACGCTTTAGCAATTTGTTTAATGGAGATTAACGGGTTTAAAGATATCGATTTTGCTAAATTCCATCCGGGTGGAAGTCTGGGTAAGAATCTGACGGCAAAAGTGGAACAATTTGTTTCCCAGAACAAACCGGAGGTTTCTCCAGAATCAGGAATCAGAGATGTGATTATTTCTGTCAGCGGTTCAAAACACGGGATTACAGTCGTTATTGAAAACGAAAAGATAATGGGCGTTATCACAGACGGTGACATCCGAAGAATGCTCCTGAATCAAGACGACATTTCTAAAGTGAAAGCTTCTGATATCATTAGTAAAAATCCAAAATCCATCGATAAAAATCAATTAGCAAAAGAAGCTATGCAGATTTTGAAACAATTCAACATAGGTCAGTTAATTGTAACTGATAATGGAAAATATTTCGGTATCATAGACATTCACACGTTATTAGACGAAGGTATTAATTAAAGAAACAAGAAAAAAAGGTAAAAGATTCAAATCAAAATCATTTATCAATCATAATTTATCATTTATAAAAAAGATGAGCGAAGAAAAGGAAATGTCCTTCCTTGGACATATTGGAGAACTGAGGTCACACCTTGTAAGATCTATTTTAGCGATTGTCATTTTAGCCATTATTGTTGGGTTCAATATCAACTGGGTGATGGATCATATCTTTTTTGGTCCTACAAGAAATGATTTTTTGACTTTCCGGATTGTGAATCATTTCTCCAGAGAGTTGACGGGCAATGACAGTTTTATTCTGCCAGCACAATTCAGTGTTCAACAGAAACAATTGTTTCAACAGTTCAATGTAATGATGGCAGTTTCTATCTTTTCGGGTGTTGTTTTAGCTTTTCCTTATATCGTTTGGGAAATCTGGAAATTCATCAGTCCTGCTCTAATGCCTAATGAGAAAAAGAATTCGATTTTTTACATCAATGCGATTTGGATGTTATTTATGACCGGAGTTCTTACAGGTTATTTTCTGATTTTACCTTTTGCAATCAATTTTGGTTTGTTGTTCAAAGTTTCTGATAATATCGTTCAGTTGTTTGATTTGTCAGATTATACGACTCTATTTTTACAAGTCACAATGGGAATGGGTGTAGTTTTTCTTTTTCCCATTGCTGTTTATATCTTAACATCCATTGGAATCTTGACTCCAAAATTCCTTAGAACATACAGAAGACACGCTATTGTTTTGATTATGGTTGTTGCGGCAATTATCACTCCTGCTGATGTTTTGAGTATGATGGCGGCAGCACTTCCTCTGGTTTTACTTTACGAAATCAGTGTGATAATGTCCAATGTCATTTATAAGAAAATGCAGAAAAAGAATCTTAAAAACGAAAATTAAAACTCAGATATAAAGTAAAAATCAGCAATTATTATTGCTGATTTTTTTTAACCTTTTACAATCTCTTTTCTAATTCTACTGAGTGATGTATCTGTAATACCTAGATAAGAAGCTACATTTTTAAGTGGCGCGAATTTCAGAACATCAGGTTTTTCTTGAATTAAGTCCAGATAACGTTCTGTTGCAGATTTGGTTATCATTTCTACGGAGCGGTTTTTAAGATAAAATAACTGATAAGACATCCACGCTCTTCCCCATTCCGTCAATGCTGGGATTGTCAAAAATAACTCCTGAAAATCTTCGTAATTGATTTTCCAAACCAAACAATCTGTCTCTGCCTGAATGTTCTCTATCGAAGGAATTCTTTGGAAAATAGACGAAGCTTCTATGATGATGTCAAATTCTGTAAAGAAATTAATTGTAATATCATTATTATCTGTATCATAAACAAAGGAACGTGCAACACCGCTTTCCAAAACAAAGTAAGCATTGGAAATTTCATTTTCTTTCAGAAAAAAATCCCCTTTCTTGAATTGTAATTTATCGTGTTTATCGAAGATTAGGTTAAGGTCTTCTTCTGAAAATGCGGGATGCTGATAGATACTTTTTAATACGTCCATAAATTAAAAAACGGAAAATCTAAAGTAATAGATTTCCCGTTAATATGATTGATTTAATTTTAAAATTATTTCAAAGCGTTTACAGCTTCTGCGTAATTTGGCTCCTGTCCTATCTCTGGAACTTGTTCTGTGTAAATAACAGTTCCTTTTTCATCCAAAGCAACAACTGCTCTGCTCAACAAACCTCTCAATGGAGAATCATCCAAAGTCACGCCATAATCTTCTCCAAAATTCCCTCTGAAATCTGACAAAACCTCTACATTATCAAGACCTTCGGCAGCGCAAAATCTGTTAAGCGCAAAAGGCAAATCCCTTGAAACGTTGATAACAACAGTATTTTCCAAAGAACTAGCTTCTTTATTGAATTGTCTTGCAGACGCAGCGCAAACACCTGTATCGATGCTTGGGAAGATATTCAGTAATACTTTTTTTCCTGTATAATCTGCCAAATGCTTTTCCGATAAATCTGCTCCAACTAAGGTAAACTCCTGAGCAACAGTTCCAACTTCTGGCAAACTTCCTACAGTATTGATAGGACTTCCTTTGAATGTAATTTGTGACATTGTTTTATTTTTTATTAAGACTCAAAATTAGATATTTTTAATTTAAATAACATTAACAAATTTTCATATTTTCGCACTCAAATTATTATAAACACAATGAGAAAATTAAATTTTTGTGTATTACTGATTTTTCCTTTGCTAGGAAGTGCTCAGTCAGTCATTGGAAATATTAACTCCGGTGCTGTTTCTGAGAATTCTTTCAACCATTCTGTAGGAGAAATCTATGTAATACCATCTAATCCGGAAGATGCAAATTCCGGAACACTGGGAATCCTATACCAAACTACTCTAAAGGTTTTAGGTATTAATGAAATTTTGAAGGATGAAATTAAAATCTATCCTAATCCAACAACCGATTTTATCAATCTAAAATTAAGCTCAAAAACTAAAATTGACGAAGCTGTTATTTACGACAATTCAGGCAGAATTATTTTAAAAACAAAAGTAGAATCGGATAAGATAGATTTACGTTCCCTAAATACAGGAATTTATCTACTTTATTTCACCAACACAGACATCAAACCTATAAAAATTATAAAAAAATAAAAACCAAATGAAAAAACTCTACATCGCTTTAAGCTTATTTTTAGCTTCATTAGCTTATTCCCAGGTTCCACAGGCTTTCAGTTATCAAACAATTGCCTTCAATTCTGCAGGTGCGCCAATTGCTAATGGAAATGTAAATTTAAGAATCAGCATTCTAGACAATTCTGCATCAGGAACTGTTTTATATACTGAGACCCATACAAAAACAACCAATTCTAAAGGTTTGGTTAATCTTAATATCGGACAAGGAACTGCGACTATAGGAAACTTCGGTGGAATCAATTGGGGAACGAATACAAAATTTGTAAAAGTTGAAATGGACCCAGCTGGAGGAAGTAATTATACGAATGTTGGAGTGAATCAGTTGATGAGTGTACCTTATGCTCAGGTTAGCAAAACTGTTGTGACTGGTCCGGGACAAGGAATTACTTTGGTTTCTCCAAATGGAACAAATTATACTTTAAATGTAAGTGATTCTGGAACACTAAGTTTACCCACAAGTTCTAGTTCAACTAACTCAACAATTCCTACAAATCTGTATATGCTTGGGTCATATAACTCATATAATACTGCAAGTGCGGAATTGCTTAGATTAAGCTCTGGTGATAAAATTGGCTATAAATATTTGGCTGCAAATAGTAAAATCAAATTTGCAGCTGGTCAAAATTCTGGAGCGCAAATTTATGGAACAAGTACAGGCAGTGATATTATACCAAATGGAAATGACTACCTTATAAATTCAAATGGTTTTTATCAGGTGAAGTTAAATGTAACTGGTGTAAGTGGTGGAAATGTATTCTATAGTGTAAATTTTAATAATTTCACACCGTCTTTGTATTTTAATACTGGTAGTCCTAATGTGTTATTCAATTATTACGATGAAGCAACAAATCAGTTTAGTTTTTTTGTATTTGGGGTCACAAATACATATGGTAATAAATTTAAAATATCTCTTCCTAATGAGAGTTTGGGAGATAATCTAAGTGATGGTAATTTAGATATTAACGGAGATTTTATAAGTTTCCCTGGCACTAATTCTTCTTCTCAAAACTTTTCGGTTATATTTAAGTTGAATTTTGATGGGACTGGAACATATACTGTAACTAAGCTATAACTAAAAGAGGCAAATGCCTCTTTTTTTATTTTAATTAACAAGAAAAACACTCAAAAATCATATTTCTGATATTAGAAAATTATTATAAAAATCACTAAATTTGTATGTTTTGAAAAAACAGTAAATAAAATCAACTACTATAATGTCAGAAAAATCAAAAATTATCTACACGCTTACGGATGAAGCGCCAATGCTTGCAACGCATTCTTTTTTGCCTATCGTTAAGGCTTTTACTTCGGTTGCAGACGTTAACATTGTTCCAAAAGACATTTCACTTTCGGGGAGAATCTTAGCTAACTTTCCAGAGTTCTTGACTGATGACCAAAAAATCGGAGATGCTTTAACGGAACTTGGTGAATTGGCAACAACTCCGGAAGCGAACATTATTAAATTACCAAACATTTCTGCTTCTGTTCCCCAATTAGACGAGGCTATTGCAGAATTACAATCCAAAGGTTTCGCAGTTCCAAACTATCCTGCTGAACCAAAAACTGAAGAAGAAAAAGCAATCAAAGCCAAATATGCTAAAGTTCTGGGCTCTGCCGTAAATCCTGTTCTTAGAGAAGGAAACTCAGACAGACGCGCGCCAAAAGCTGTTAAAAACTATGCCAAAGCTAATCCTCACAAAATGGGAGCTTGGGCAGCTGATAGCAAAACCGATGTTGCGCATATGACCAGCGGAGATTTCTACGGAACAGAAACTTCTACCACTGTTGAAAATGATTCTAAATTCAAGATTGTTTTCTTTGGGAATGACGGTTCTGAGAAAGTTCTTAAAGATTTCGCAAACCTTAAGGCCGGTGAAGTAATTGATTCTTCTGTAATGAATCTTAACTCATTGAAAGATTTTGTTCAGACAGCAATTGATGAAGCAAAACAAAGAGGTGTCATTCTTTCTGCGCACCTGAAAGCGACAATGATGAAAATCTCTGACCCGATTATTTTCGGAGCTATTGTTGAGACGTTCTTCAAAGATGTTTTCTCTAAATATGCCGAGACATTCAAATCTCTGGACATCAATCCAAACAACGGATTACAAAACCTTTACGATAAAATTGCCGGAATTCCTCAGGAAGCGGAAATCAAAGCTGACATCGAAAAAGCTCTTGAAAACGGACCTAGAGTCGCAATGGTTAACTCTGACAAAGGAATCACGAATTTCCACGTTCCTTCTGACATCATCGTTGATGCATCTATGGCTGCATTAATCAGAAACGGCGGAAAAATGTGGGATAAAGTTGGTGCTGAAGATGATACAGTAGCAATTATTCCAGACCGTTCTTACGCAGGTTTCTATCAGGCTGCTATTGATGATATGAAGGCTAATGGAAAACTGGATCCAACAACAATGGGTTCTGTTCCAAACGTTGGTCTAATGGCTCAAAAAGCTGAAGAATATGGTTCTCACGATAAAACTTTCCAAGCTGAAGCTGACGGGACTGTAAAAGTTATTGACGAAAACGGAAACGTACTTTTGGAACAAAAAGTTGAAAAATCTGATATCTTCAGAATGTGTCAGACTAAAGATGCGCCAATCCAAGACTGGGTAAAATTAGCTGTGAACAGAGCAAGATTGTCTGATACTCCTGCCATTTTCTGGTTGGACAAAGCAAGAGCACACGACAGAGAAATCATCAAAAAAGTTGAGAAATATCTTCAAGATTACGATACAACCGGACTTGATATCAGAATTCTTGATGTGAAAGATGCAATGACAGAAACGCTTAAAAGAGCAAGAGAAGGTAAAGACACCATCTCTGTTTCCGGAAACGTTTTGAGAGACTATTTGACTGACTTATTCCCTATTTTGGAATTAGGAACTTCTGCAAAAATGCTGTCTATCGTTCCTTTGATGAACGGTGGCGGTTTGTTCGAAACTGGTGCTGGTGGTTCTGCACCAAAACACGTTGAACAATTTATTGAAGAAGGTTATTTAAGATGGGATTCTTTAGGTGAATTCTTAGCTTTACAAGCTTCTTTAGAGCATTTGGCACAAACTCAAAACAATACAAAATCTCAGGTTTTAGCGGATGCATTGGATGAAGCGAATGCTAAATTCTTAGCGACTGATAAGTCTCCTGCAAGAAAAGTTGGAGAAATCGATAACAGAGGTTCTCACTTCTACTTAGCAATGTATTGGGCAGAAGCATTGGCAAATCAGACTGCCGATGCTGAATTGGCTCAACAATTCGCTCCAATTGCGGAAGCAATGAAAGAAAACGAAGAAGTTATCAATGCTGAACTCATTGGTGCTCAAGGTAAACCACAGGATATTGAAGGTTACTACAAAACGGATACATACAAAACGTATGCAGCGATGAGACCAAGCACAGTTTTAAATGAAATCATCGACGGAATCTAATTCTCGATCTTGATATAGATGAAAAGCTCCTTTTTTAAGGGGCTTTTTTGTTTGTCTAAACTTTTTTTAAACACTAATGGAACAATTTGATTGCTGAATTTTTCAACCATTAAGAACATTTAAGTTAGTAAGTAATTAAGAAAAATCAAATTGATTTTTTATAAGCACAATGCTAAAAGCAAAGCTCATCTTAATATTCTAAATTCCTTAATAAAAATCTTAATGGTTTAAAATAAAAATTTCCGTAATAATCTAATTTCGGAGAGATGAATTTCATAGTACATTATAAATTTTAAGTTTTGGCTAAAGCCAAATAGATTGTATTTAAAAATGGAAACGGGCTAAAGCCCGTTCCTACTGATATTTAACAATATCATTTGTGAAAATTTGTATTTAAGAAAACTAAATTTTATCCTCCACAATCACCTTTCGATGCTCCCTTCCCCAAATAATCATTTCCTGAATAATATTTCCAAACGTTCTGCAATATTCCGTTGGTTCATATTCAATTAAAACAGGAGTTTCCGGATAAACATTTCGCTTAACCAGCTTATTCATTTCCATTTCTTTCAATTCTTTTGAAAGCATTCTTGTAGTAATTCCCGGAATACTTCTTTCAATCTCACGGAAACGTCTGTTACCGTTACAAAGCGAGTTGATAACAGGAATTCTCCACTTTCCGCCAATGAAATAAAGGGTGTCCTGTAAAGCTCTAAGCTCTTCTGTCTGATCTCTTTCCATAATTGCAAAGTTAAATGATATCATTGATGATACTGATATACTCTGTGATACTGGTTACAAAAGTATATCAATTTGCAATAATTTTGTCAAAAATTTTAAAACAATGAGTACATTTAATAACAAATTAGCCATCGTAACGGGCGGAAACAGCGGAATTGGATATGCAACCGCAAAAGAATTAATTGCAAATGGAGCAAAAGTAATCATCACAGGAAGACGAAGAGAAGCTGTTGAAAAAGCTGCGGAAGAATTGGGAGCCATTCCGTTTGTAGCCGATCAGGGAAAACTGGAAGATATTGAAACGTTAAAAGCTGATGTTGAAAAACAATTTGGAAAAGTAGATATTTTGTTCATCAATGCAGGAATCACAGGAACTTTAGGCTCTATCGAAAATATGAGTGCTGAAAATTTTGACAATGTGATGGGTATTAATTTCAGAGGAGCTTATTTTACTTTGAGTAAATTTATTCCTCTACTGAGCGATGGCGCTTCGGTGGTATTCCTTTCATCGAATGTTGCCACAACTTCCAAACCCAACAGCTCGATTTATCAGGCAAGTAAAGCAGCTCTAAATTCTATTGCAAAAACAGCCGCTGCCGAATTGGCACCAAGGAAAATCAGAGTAAATTTGGTAAGTCCAGGCCCGACAAAAACAGAAATTATGACAAAAGCCGGATTGGACGAAAAAACCCTGGAAGGTCTTGATGAATGGCTGATCAGCGGAATTCCTTTACAAAAAATGGGAACTGCGGAAGATGTTGCCAAAGCTGTTGTTTACTTATCAGACAATTCTGTGGCAAGCTTTATGACGGGGACTGAAATCCTTATCGATGGCGGAATGATTTTATAATCCAATTTTTTTTATTACTTGGAATGCAGCGGCTGGAAGTTTTTCAAACTTCCAGCCGCTGCATTTTCCATCAAATATTCAACTTCAAAAAATACGGATTCACCTATTCATTTGTCCGGTTCGCCTAATCTTCGATTTCAAAACTGCACATAAGCATCTACTTTTGAATCATAAAAATTAAAAAAACGAATTATTATGGATACGGTAAAAAAGAAAAAAAGTCCCATTGCCATTGCTTTTCTGGTGATTTTGGGAATCTTTGGAGGATTACAGATTTTCAATCAGCCATTGGAAGGGAAAGCAACAACAAAACAAATTGAAGCACCTCGTGAAGTGATCTCTATTTTGGAAAATTCCTGTTTCAACTGTCATTCAAATCAGCAAAATCTGAGCTGGTATGATAAAATCGCTCCCATTTCCTGGGCAGTAAACAAAGATGTGAAAAGAGCCAGAGAAGTTCTTAACTTCTCAGAATATGATGTGTCTCCGGCGGAACATAAGGGAAATATGTATGCTATTCTTAATATGATGCAAAGCGGAAAAATGCCGCTACATAACTACACGCTCCTTCATCCGTCTGCAAAAATTACACAACAGGATATTGATGTCATTAAAAAATACACCCTTTCATTAGCCAGTGCAAATCCTGCAAAAAAAGAAGAAAAAATTATTCATCAAAATATTAAAATCTCTGAAAATAATACGCCTTCAAAATTTCCGGTTTCACCCAACGGCGTAAAATATACCGACGATTATAAAAACTGGAAAGTCATCAGTATGAGTACCCTTTTTGACAATTCGGTGAGAGTGATTTACGGAAATGATATTGCTGTAAAAGCCATTGAAACAGAAAATTTTCACCCGTGGCCGGATGGAAGTATGGTTGTAAAATCAGTTTGGAAGCAGGAAAAATTAGCCGATGGAGAAATCAGAGCCGGAGAATTTGTAAACGCACAATTTATGGTTAAAGATTCGAAAAAATATACCGATACCGAAGGTTGGGGATTTGCGAAATTTTCAGGACCGGATCTTCATCCCACAGGAAAAACAGCAGATTTTGCCAGAGAATCCTGCATCGCCTGTCACCGCCAGTTAGCAGAAAAAACAGGATATCTTTTTGATGTTCCTATGAAAGTAAATACCGAAAGATTAATTAAAAACCTTCAGAAATAATGAAAAAAATACTATTGATCGCGATGTCTGTTTGTGCATTATTCACAGCCTGCAAAATCGACGAACCGGATAAAGATTTACACCGTGTGATTTTCAACCCAGGAAATTTGAAATTTCTCTCAACATCTTTAAATACGGTGAAAGAAACATCATCTGCCTTATACGGAAATCAGGAAGCTCTGAAATCTTTACAGGAAAACCATCAGCCAAAACCTGATTCAGAATTTAAATTAGTGACCTGGAAATATCACGAAAATCCGCAATATATCGGTGGAACCATTAACGGAGAGTTAATAAGCGTAGAAACTTTGAAAACCGATAAAAACGGAAATATTTCTTATCAGTTAAAAACAGGTTCCCAAACCGAGAATAACCCTACAAATAAAGAAGAAAGAATAAAATATATAATGAGTTACAACCCCGTCGTAAGACCATAATAACAGTAAAAGTGAAATGCGAAGATCTAGAGTTGAGCAATCGGCTCTGGATTTTTGTAAAGTGAAATCTGAATTGTCAATTCGCTTCGCTTGTGAATTTTTCCATTTTGAAGATTAACAGTTGACTTGCCCAGCAAAATTCACAATTCACTATTAAATTCAACGCATTTTACCTACCTTAACATTTTTAAAATTCGCAGTTTGATGCAACAGCAAAAAATAAAAATTTCACCAGCCGTCATCTGGATAAGTTCCATCTTTTTGGGAGCTTTATCTTCGGTTCCGCAGCTCGCTTCCCACGCTTTCAACTGGAAGGAAGCAGTCGTGAATTCCGCTATCACAGCGGCTTTTTCCATCATTATGTGGTATCTCAACATTTATATGCTCAATCAAAGTTCAGGAAAGAGAAGGCAGCAGATTTCGTATTCGAGGCTGATGGTGATCCTGGCTTTCGGAATGGTCGTGATGTTTGGTCTGGCCTGGGTACAGCAGCTTATTTTGTCACACATAAATTTTGGCCCAACGATGCTGATGGTCGAGGTTCGCGGGATTTTAATCAACCTTGTTTGCTATATGTTTTTAACCTTGCTTCAAAACAATTACACTGGGCAGCAGGTTCAATTGGAACTGGAAAAAGTAAAAAGTGATAATCTCGGAGCTCAGTTTGAATTATTAAAACAACAGATCAATCCTCATTTTCTTTTTAATAGCCTAAATACATTAAAATCAATGGCGGAAACCAATGATTCTGAAACGGTTGATTTCATTATGAAACTCTCCGATTTCTATAGATTTACCTTAGAAAGCAGAAAATTAGACTTGATTACCGTTCAGGAAGAAATGAAAATTATCGATTCATATATTTTCCTGCAAAAAGCCCGTTTTGGGGATGGAATTACCTTGACGAACGAACTCAATAATGATGTTTTAAAAACATTAATTCCACCTTTTACCTTACAATTATTAGTTGAAAATTGCATTAAACACAATGTAGTTTCACAAAGCAAGCCTTTACACATCAGGATTTATAATGCTGAAAATAAATTAATTATTGAAAATCCAATTCAGAAGAAAATGACCGTTGAAGATTCATTGGGAATTGGGCTTGATAATGTAAAACTACGCTACAAACATCTTGTAGAACAGGAAATAGAAATTAATTCAGACGAAAAAACTTTTCAAATAAAACTCCCATTTATTAATGAATATCATCATCATTGAAGACGAATTCCGGGCGGCAAAATCGCTTCAGAATTTAATATTAGACTTAAAACCGGACGCTAAAATCCTTGGCGTTTACGACAGCATCGAAATGAGTGTCGAAGCGTTGTCAAAGGATATGAAACCCGATCTGATTTTTATGGATATCCATCTGTCAGACGGACTTTCCTTTGAAATTTTCAAGCAGATCGAAATTACTTGTCCGGTGGTTTTTTGCACCGCTTTCGACCAATATATGTTAGACGCTTTTAAAAGTAAAGGCGTCGATTATGTGTTAAAACCTTTCTCCAGAGAAGACATTGCGGAGGCGTTGAGAAAAGTGGATGAATTAAAAAAATTCTTTCAGAAAAATGAACTTCCCGATTTAGAAGCTCTGTTAAAAAACATAAATCAGCCACAACCGGTAAGCAAAAGCAGTTTCTTGGTTTTTAAAAATCAAAAATATACGACGATTCTTACGGAAAACATTGCTTATTTCTATATTCACAACGAGATTACCCATCTCGTAACTTTTGATAAAGAACAGTTTCAGCTGACTCAATCTTTGGGACAGGTTGCCGAACAGGTTTCTGATAAACAATTTTTCAGGGTAAACCGACAGTATTTGGTCAATTTTAAGGCCATCAAAGAAATGGAGCATTATTTTCAGCGAAAAATATTGGTTAAATTAATTATTGAAACCCCTGAAAAGCTTTTAATTAATAAAGAAAAGACGCATAGTTTTTTCACCTGGCTGGAAGACCGTTAACTTCCATTTTCCCGTTTTCATCATTTATCAAAAAAATTCAGGTTTATATTTTCAAGGTTCACCTTTCATTTTGTCCGGTTGAACCTTTTTTGTATTCTTTTGCGCCCGAAAGGTATCTACTTTTGAATCAAATTAAAAGAAATGATACTTAAAAACCTAATAGGAACAGCCGCTTTCGTAGCCTTGATGTTCACCGTTTCAGCATTTTCCTGCACCGATAAAGCAGAAGAAACCCTTCAGAATTCTACGTCAAACAACAATGGTTTTGCCGTTTTGGAACTCTTCACTTCAGAAGGCTGTTCGAGCTGTCCTCCGGCAGATCAGCTGATGGGAGAAATTGAAAAGCAGTACAAAGATCAGCCTGTCTACATCCTCGCCTATCACGTCGATTACTGGAATAATCTGGGTTGGAAAGATAAGTTCAGCAGTGTGGAAAATTCTAAGCGTCAACAGCAATATGCACAGACTTTACGCTCACAGGTTTACACGCCGCAGCTGATCGTGAACGGTAAAAAAGAATTCATCGGATCTGACCGTGATGCCGTAGAAAATGCCATTCAAACCGCTTTATTGAATGATAACAATGCCAAGATTGATTTATCCGCTAAAGTTTCTGAGAAAGAAATTAATGTAAATTTTAAAGTTCAAGAAAACAATCCTCAAAACAAGCTGTTAATCACGTTGGTTGAAAAAAAATCGTCTACCAATGTACAGAAAGGTGAAAATGAAGGCCGTCATTTAATCCATTGGCAGATTGTTCATCAGCAAAATCAGATTTCTTTGAAAAATTATCCTGAAGGAACTACAACTTTCAAACTTCCAGCAAATTTCAATACCAACGACTGGGAAATTATCGGAATGATTCAAAATGTGAAAAGTGGAGCGATTGTAGGATCTGCAGAAGCTTCTTTCTAAACATAAATCAACAGTTTTTCTGTCATTCTGAATGGAACAAAACGGAGTGAAGAATCTATTATTCAAGGTTGAGATTCTTCCTTCGTCAGAATGACAACTCGCAGAAAACTTTGGAAAAATTCAATTAAAAAATTCAAAATATCAACAATTTAAAACAATAAAAAAATGAAAACAAAAACAACAAAAATCATCTTCTGGTCAGGCGCAATTTTTATGTCATTATGGTTCGGAGCGAGCGGCTTTTTTGAACTGACAAAAAATCCTGTAGTATGGGACATTACCCGACAATTAGGCTATCCGCCACACTTTATCTACATTTTAGGCGTATTCAAATTATCAGGAATTCTGGTTTTATTACTTCCCAACCGATTATTGCGATTGAAAGAATGGGTTTTCGCAGGGATGTTCTTTGATATTATTTTCGCATTCTTTTCAAAAATCGTCGTACTTGGCTTTCCTGCAACGATTGATGCGATTGTCGCTTTTACAGTGCTTTCGGTGACGTATCTGATGTTCAGAAAATTGTACACCCCTAGACTAAGCTTTAATTAAAATTTTTGAACTAAAATCAGCTCTCATCATTGGGAGTTGGTTTTTACTATCATAAAGTATCTTAAAAAATAGTCGAAAGGAGCAATGGCACAAAGAAATATTGTAATTTTGGTAGGTTTAATAAATTAATATTTACAAGCTTTTAGTATGAGAAAATCATTTATATTTTTTCTTTATGTTGTTGGGATGATGCAATTTAAAGCGCAGGACAAAATAGACAAAGCCGTCCAGAATCTGGAACAAAATTATACGCAGGAAAAAGTCTATGTTTTGTTGGATAAAGACAATTATGTCGTAGGTGACAATATCTATTTCAAATCTTTTGTATTCAACGGTTACGGTCGTTCAACCATTTCTACCACGTTATTTGTGGAGTTATATGACCATAGCAAAAATCTGGTTGATAAGAGAACAATTGCTCTAAAAAACGGTGAAGGTGATGGTTCTTTTGCTTTGACCGAAGCTTTGAAAGAAGATGTCTACTACTTCAGAGCTTATACAACCTGGATGGCAAATTTCCCTGAGGAATTTAATTTTATGAAACAAGTTCCGATTTACAATCCGAATTCTGAGCAGAAATTGATCCTTAATAAAAATACAAAATGGACTGCTAATGCTTTTCCAGAAAGCGGAACTTTCATCGATAATATTTCGACCAAATTTGCTGTGAGACTTTACTCAGAAGGTATTCCGCCGGAAAGTTGGAGTGGTTATGTTATCGATTCTGAGAAACCAAATGAGAAATTGACAATTTTTAAAGGCTTGGATAAGAATGTTGGAATTTTTACGATTACTCCAAAATTTGGTAAAACTTATAAAGTCATTGTTGAAGATAATAAAGGTACAAAACAAACGATCGCTTTGCCAGCAGTTGCAAATTCAGGAATCAATCTTCAATTAGTCAATGATCCAAAGGGAATCAGTTATCAAATCAAAGGAACGGCTTTGCCACAAGGTCTACAAGGTTATTCCATCGTTGGAACCATCAATAATGTAATGGTTTACAGAGCGAATATTAAAACGCCAAATAATGAAGCTTCCAGCATTATTCCAACAAAGGTTAGCAATGATGAAACTGCGGTTCTGAATATTACGATTTTTGATGAGAAACAAAATCCTGTCGCGCAACGATTATTTTTCGTCAATCCAAAAAAACTGAATCTAGACGAACCGACTTTGAATTTTTCATTAAATAATGAACCTAGGGCTTTCAACAGCTTTGATATCGAACCCAATGAAGATTATACAAACTATACGGTATTGGTAAGAGAAAATCAGCCTTCTGAAAGTAAAAATGAAAACACTTTATTGAGTGCGAAATGGTTAACCGGAGATTTCACTTCTTCTATTTTCAATCCGTCTCAATATTTTGGGAAAACTGCCAATCCTGAAGCCTTTGATGCATTGTTAATTTCAGAAAAATGGAAACGTTTTGATTGGGAAGCTCTTCTATCTGGGAAGACTCCAGAATTCGCTTACAAGCCTCAAAATAATCTTTCTTTCAAAGGAAAAGTGACTAATAATGGACGTTTCTTGCCTAATAAAAGCATCAATCTATTATTAAAAACTGAAAATTCTGACAAAAGTTTTGTTCCAGCTATGACGGATGATAATGGTTATATTTATCTGGATAATATCTATTTTGATGAACCTTTGACCATTTCTTATTACCTTAATAAAGATAAAAAGCAAGTCTCAGAAAGTGATAATCTAAATATCAGCTTCCAATCTTTGGTTTCTAATATTCCTTATAAAAGTAACCTTCCTCCCACCAATTATCAGTTGGTGAATTCTGGTTCAACTTCTAATCCCGCTATTGCAAAAGCGCTTCAGAATAAGAAAAATCAGCAAACGCTAAAAACAGCGAACGAAGAAACTTTAATCGAAGAAGTAAAGGTAACCGCTAAAAAAGTTGATAAAAAAGCAGAATTGGACAAGGAATTATCCAGCGGAAGATTCAGCAGTATGGACGCTACAATTTTTGACTTTGTGAATGATAACAAAGATGCTCAATCTTCTTTCAATATTTTACAATGGCTGCAAGGTAGAGTTGCAGGTGTAACTTTTACAATGGATAGTTCGGGAAATTATATTCCATCTATTCGTGGTTCACAAGCCAGTTTATTTTTGGACGAAATGCCTACAGATGCAAGTATGATTAGTTCTTTGCCTGTTAGTAATATTGCGATGGTGAAAGTGATTAAAACTGGCGGCTTGGTTTCAAATGCTATTGCAATCTACACCAAAAGAGGAAATATGTTGTCAGAAGAAGATAAAACCACTGAAAAAGTCAATAAAACAGTGTTGCGAGGCTATGATAAATCAATTGAATTCGAATTACCCGATATCACAAGTGATGCTTACAAGAAAATAAAAACTGATACGAGAGAAACATTATACTGGAATCCTAAGCTGTCACAAGAAGGCAGCTTAGCACCAAGAGCGAAATTCTTCAATAATGATGATGCAAAAAACAGGGAAATCATTATCATTAGCTTTGATAAAGATGATAAGATGCTTTATTACAATGAAGTGAAATAATTTATAGAAAAGACTTTCAGAATTGGGAAGTCTTTTTATTTTTTGATTAAGTTCCAAATGATCTTTTCAATCTCTTCAGCTTTATTTACTGTCATAAAATGTCCACCATTTTCAATGACAAATTCAGCTTTTACGTTTTTAATAGGAATAATTCTGTCTTGACTTCCGTGAATATGAATACAATTTTCAGGATAGATTTCATTTTTCCAATTTACAATTTCGTTAATGGCCCACTTTAAAAATTTTGAATCTGTATCTTGAAGAATGCTTTTTAGTAATTGTTTTTCTTCATTCGATTCAATTCCGAATAGCCAATTAAGAATGAAATTTTGATGTTTTAAGATTGAATTCGGGAGCAATTGATTCAGCTTTAATTTTCCTGAGAGTTTAAAAGCAAAAGGAAGTTCAAATTTATTTTTTGCAGAAGCTATTAGAATTATTTTTTTGACTTTAATGATTTTTGAAATCTCGACAGATAACATTCCGCCAAAAGACAGACCGATGAGAATTGGATTTTCGTGAGTTACTTTCTCAGAAATCCGAAGAGCATAATTTTCTAAATTTTCATTTCCAAGAGGTTGAATCCAGTCAATAAATTCTACATCCAAAGTTCCAAAATCTATCTTATCATAAACTCTCTTATCAACGCCTAAACCACTGAAAGCATAAATTTTATTCATATATAAATATAAAAAAAGACTGAAAAATTTCAGTCTTTTAATTTATAACATTTTAAGGTTGTTCACTTCCTGTTCCGTTAGGATTCTCCAGTGTCCTCTTTTAATATTTTTCTTGGTCAATCCTGCAAACATTACTCTGTCAAGCGCTTCCACTTCGTAACCCAGTTTTTGGAAAATTCTGCGAACTACCCTATTCCATCCGATATGAAGTTCTATTCCAATTTCATTTTTTGGTTTTCCTTCGATGAAAGAAATACTGTCGATTTCTGCAACACCCTCTTCCAGACGGATACCTTCACCAATCAATTTCATATCATCGTTTGTCAATTTTCTGTCCAACGTCACGTGATAGATTTTTCTCATATTGAATGATGGATGCGTCAGCTTTTTCGTCATATGACCATCATTGGTCAAAAGAATAACACCAGTCGTTTGTCTGTCCAATCTTCCAACAGGGAAAATTCTGTAAGGCGAAGCATTCGCTGTCAAATCCATAACAGTTTTTCT